>JAVBXV010000276.1 GCA_030824405.1 Anaerolineales bacterium
CAATCTCCGTTATGAGCATATCCCTCGATAAAAACAAAACGTTCAACGGGGTCATTAGGATAATCGCCCAATGCAAAAGCATCATCGCCCAAACGGGTAACTGTTTCCCAATCCCCTATTTGTCGGGCGAGGTCTGCCTTTTGAAAATAGTAACACCAGCCATGTGCAGGCTCGGGGCCATATATTTTTGGCATTACTGAAGTCTGCTTGCTTAAGATCGGCGCAGTGGCAGATAAACTCGCCGCATCACGCAGAAAAGTTTCATCGGGGATCAAACGGTTGATCGAATCAATTTCAGGATCAAGCACACGCAAGCAACGCGGGGGCGCATAATATAAAACAACAGCCTGCGAGGTATTGCCTGAAAACGTCCCTGCCAGATAATCATAATTCACAGGCACATTTGCCTGCAATTCAGGAAGTGAAGCCCCCAAACGATTGGTTGGATAGAACAAAACATAATCAATTACATCTGTATGATTCTCGGGCGCATAGATCCAATTCAACGCAGCGCCGAGGGAGTTATCTGCATAATATTCCAACTCTTCATTGATCAGCACAATCGTATTTTTTTCCAGGCCAGGCGCGCGCCAGGTCAACTGCCAGAACATATTTTTATGGGCTGTCCAATCACGGCGAAATTCGTTTGCCCATAAAAACTGCCGCCCTGCCGCCAACGCAACCGCCAACACAACCACGGCATATTTAATTTTAGACGGGATCAATTCAAGCAAACCCGCAAAAATAAAACTGACACCCAGCACGAACGACAACGAAGCGCGATTTGCAGGAAAGCCAAGCGACACAGGCACATTCGTCAACCAAAATGGAGGGCCGCCCAAAACGAGCAACACAACGCCCAAAGCTACTATCCACCAGACTGTGTTGGATGAAGTACTTCCTGCGCTTCCCTCTTCAACCTGAGCCTGTTTCCACAACCCAAACAGAACCAACCCTGCAACCGCCACTACGACAAATAGATAGATAGCGATCGTACGCGGACCATCGACAACAGAATTGGGGAATTGAAATGCCAGTGACCACGCCGCACCAGTCACCGTCCACAGGCTGGAGAAAATATTTTTCAACAGCAAAGTGACCGTAGCCAGAGGTGCTTTTGCAAGTTCCTGCGTGAGGCTGAATTCGTAGATTTGATTATTGAAGATGAAGATGCGTGAGAAAACTGCCAGCGCAAACACTGCCAGATAGGGCGTCCACAATTTAAGGGTGCGTGCGAAGCGTTCCTTCGTCGTGAGAGATTCTTCCAGCAGCGAGATCCAGATCACAAAGGGACGAATCAACTCGAGGACGAAGAAATATTCCATCATCCAAAGATTGAGCGCGGAGAAGATCATCGCGGGGACGGTTTTGCCGCGCAACATTAAGTAAAAGGAAAACAGAAAGAAAAAAAGAACAATAAAGAAATGGCTGTAAAGATACCCCACCGATTGTTGATTGAAACCTGGGTACAACAAAAATAGCAGGCTGAGAATTAATGCAAAATTTTCACGCTTTGGAAACAGTTGTTTTGCAACCGCCCACAAAGTAACCGCGCCCAGCCAGCGCCAGAATAAGGAAAAGACCTGCCAATAGATCGGCTCCTGCGGAAAGATGCGCGTGGTGATCTGGTACAGCAGGGCCCACACAGGGCGATTGGTTGAAAAATATTTTGTCATCGCTTCAAACCCAAGTTGATAGCGAATCCAGGACATGGGCAGATCGTCCCAATAAAAACCGAGCTGTGGGATGAGCAAGCCATACGCAAGGATGGCGGTGATGAGGAGGGTGATGGAGGGATGAAGTTTTTTCATTATTTTTTGCAGAGACACGGCGAGTGCCGTGTCTCTGCATTGATCTTAATTAACGATGCGCGTGCCTGTTTCGCCTTTGAGGGCGCGGCCAATGTTTTCAGGATTGGTAATGAGCGCTTCGGTGCCGCCATTTTCAAGATACCTGATCGCAGCCTGGATCTTGGGAGCCATGGAGCCTTTGGCAAAATGAGTACCTTCCGCCAGATAAGCCTTTGCTTCAGCAACGGTCATTTTATCGAGCCATTTCTGTTCGGGCTTGCCAAAATTGATGGCAACTTTTTCGACCGCGGTGGAGATCAGAAATAGATCTGCCTTGATCAAGCTCGCCAGCAAACTGGAAGCAAAATCCTTATCAATAACTGCCGCCACACCCTGATATTCATGATCGCTGATATCAATCACCGGAATGCCGCCGCCGCCCACTGTGATCACGATCGCGCCTGCTTTAATGAGCGCTTCCACTGCCTCAAGTTCGACAACTTCCTTCGGGAGCGGAGAAGCGACCACACGACGCCAGCCGCGGCCTGCATCTTCAACAACACTCCAACCCATATCTTTTTCACGGTGTCTGGCTTCAGTTTCATCCATGAATGAGCCAATTGGTTTGGTTGGGTGTTTAAAGGCGTCATCGTTTTTGTCCACGAGCACCTGGGTAACAACGGTAGCCACGGATTTCTTGATGCCACGGCGATAAAGTTCATTCTGCAAGGTCTGCTGTAAGGCATAACCAATTGCGCCCTGACTGTCCGCACCGCACACATCCAATGGGACTTCGTGCATGCCTTCAACTTTTGCCGCAATTTCGGAGCGGCGTAGTATGAAGCCAACCTGGGGGCCATTTCCATGACCAATTGCAACATTCCAGCCTGCTTCGATCATGTCCGCAATATGAAAGGTTGTCTCTCTGGCGGCCTCATACTGATCTTCAACAGTTTTTCGTTTTTCGTCTTTGATCAGCGAATTACCGCCAATGGCAACGACTGCGAGTTTTGTCATAGAACTATCTCCTACTCATGAGGGGCGGGGAAGCCCCGCCCCTACATTATTAATTTTATTTAGCCCATTGTTAATGCCATGACGGCTTTTTGCGCGTGCAAGCGATTCTCAGCTTCATCGAACACAACAGATTGTGGACCATCCAAAACGCTGCTGGTGACTTCGACATCACGGTCAGCGGGCAATGGATGCATGTAGATGGCGTCCTTGTGGGCAACCTTCAACTTGGCATCGTCCATGATCCAATTCTTGTACATATCCTGAAGTTTCTTGCCTTCTGTTTTATCTGTGGTGGTCAGCAATGGGCCCCAGGACTTGGCGTAGATGACATCAGCATCTTTGCAGGCTTCGGTCATGCCATCTTTGGTGTCGATGATCTCAAAGTTTGTGCCAGCGATCTTGGCCTGTTCTTTGGCCTGCTCAACAATTTCTGGCATTAATGGGAATTCAGGCGGGTATGCCAAAGTAACGTCCATGCCGAAGCGCGGCATCTGAAGAATCAAGGATTGAGGAACAGAGATCGGCTTGAGATAGGAAGCGGCATATGCCCAGGAGACAACGATCTTCTTCTTGCGCAGGTCTTTGCCTTTCTTTTCCATGATGGTCATTAAGTCTGCAAGGCATTGGAAGGGATGATAAATATCGCATTGCATGTTCAAGACAGGCGCGCGGGAACTCCTGGCAACTGCATTCAAATATTTATTGCCATCGCCATAATCGCAATGACGAATGGCGATGCCGTCGAAATAGCGGCCAAAGATCTCGCCAATCTCCACGGGAGTATCGCCATGTGAGATCTGGGTGGTGTTGCTGTCAATGAAAGCGCCATGTCCGCCGAGCTGTGCCATGCCTGCTTCGAATGAACCGCGTGTGCGGGTGGATGAGAAGAAGAACAGCATCGCCAAAGCCTTATCACGCAGATAAGGATGCGGCTCGCCAAGAGCGCGCTTGCGCTTTAGGTCCCAGGCTACTTCCAGAACAGTTTCAACTTCTTCTTTTGTGAAATCGAGATCCCCGATGAAATCACGTCCACGAAAATTTGTTTGCATTGTTATTTCTCCTTGATTTTTTTATTATTTCTCCAAAGCGGAAAAAGTTCCCGCTTTGCTATTGACATTCAAAAGGTTCGCGCCTGCTTTGCAATTTGGCCTGTGTGAACAGGTTTCCTTTATAGTGCCACGCGTAATTCTTCGGCGCGAATAAATTTGTCATCCCAGTACAACTTTGCGCCTTCGCAATATTCCACCGAGCCGCCCCATGCAGAGAAATCAAAATCTGGAAGGCAGCCGACCACGCTCAACTCCACAACGCCACCGTGATTGATGACCAATGCAGAGCGGCCTTCGGCAATGTACTCCATGATCCCTGCGTAGTATTTTGCCAGCTTGCGGGCATACTTTGCCACCGCCCCGCCGCTTTGAATGACACTTGCATATTCGGCAAATGACATCGGCCACGGCGCTTCTTTTTCCACTTCGCGGCCATACGTGGACATTAATTCAATTTGCTCGTCCACAGCAAAACCCATGGCAATTGAAGTTTCAAAGGCGCGCGGCAATGTGGAGGTAACCACACGATCGAACGGACCTATGTTCTGCCCCACCAGACGGGCAAGCGTCACACCGTTTTGATTCAAGTGATCGCCAGGTTGGGAGCGAATGGAATGTCTTCTTATCTCTAATGTTTTCATAAGATTTTTACCAAAAAGTAATACATCCTACTTATAAAGTCAGCAGGCTAAATCAATATCGAATGAAGCGAAGGATTATCCGATACCGTGTTCTTCCTGAACCTGTGAAACGTCATCGGTGAGCGCATCCAAAATTTGATGCAGATCACGAGCCGCTTCATTCAACCAGGTGACCGTGTTCTTGAATTCTTCAGGGCTGATGTCATCAGGCAGACAATTGCAGATCTGGTCACCCGCCGTCTTCAACAAATGCGCCGAAGACTCAACTGTGATGATCGGCCGTAACAATTCGCGACGCAGGGCAATCAGTTTTTGCTCCGCGCTTGCAGCGCCATACCGTTTGCGAAGATCATCGAAGATTGTCATAGGGTCTCCTCTATTCCATTGCGCCCAGCACCAACGCCAGGAGCGTCATTCGCATCACAACACCATTGAAAGCCTCCTGCCAGTAACGAGACCAGCGGGTGATATCCACGTCCGTTGGGATCTCGTCCATTCTTGGAAGTGAATGCAGCAGAATGGCATCAGGTCTGGCTTTACTCTCAAGCAGTTCACGTGTGATCTTGTAATTGGCGGGCGTCAGGTTTACTTCCTTGCCGCGCTCATCACGAGATTTGGTGTAATCAGGCTGCACCACTGGCTCCACCAAAATTACATCTGCTTCAGCAATGGCTTTCTCAACATGGTCAACTTCTTTGAAGTTCACGCTGTATTGCTTCAGTTCCTTCTTGAAGTCATCGGTCAATCCCATTTCTGGCGGTGCCACAAATGTGATCGGACAATCGAACTGGCTGAGAGCATAGCCAAGGGAGTGCATGGTTCGCATGCGCATGTCACCAACTGCCAGCCACTTAAGACCGTCAATGTGGCCTTTTTCGCGAAGCACAGTGTACAGGTCAGTGAGTATCTGGGTGGGATGCTCTCCCCAGCCATCCCCGCCATTGATGATGGGAATACTCGCCCACTTCGCGGCTTCATGCGGCGCGCCCTGCTGGAAGTGGCGCATTACGATCACGTCGCCATAAAATTCCAGCATCTTGACCGTGTCCTTGATCGACTCCTGATAGAAGTCGCCAGCGCGCGTCATCTTCGGGTCTGCGAAACCAACCACATGCCCACCGAGGCGGTGCATGGCGGCTTCGTGTGCCAAACGCGTACGCGTGGACGGCTGATAGAATGCCGCCACCAGGGTCTTCTCCTTGAGCATATCCACATTTCGACGCGAGCGCGCGATGGGTTCCATCTTCTGCGCCACATCGAACACGTGGAAAAACTCGTTTCGCTCAAACTCCTTAAGCGAAAGGATGTCACGACCAGCAAAACTACGCATACGAACCTCCTTATTCAATTGTCAACGACTCAACGCGATGGACCTCCGTATAAAATCTAATATATGCGACTCGGTGCTTCGTACTCAACCGATAATTGATTCTGCACTATGGGCAGTATCTCACTTCAATTTATCTGCCAGCATCTTGGGGAACAATGCATAGAACTCAGTGGCAGCCACCACATCATCCAATGAAACCTGATCAATGATAGTATGCGCGTGGATCTCGTCACCAGGGCCAAAGCCAATTGACGGAATGCCCGCCTTGCCAGCCCAATAGGTTCCGTTCGTGGAGAAACTCCACTTGCCAGAAGGACGCTTGTCATTCCACAAGGTGCGGATGGTATCCTGTCCCGCTTCCACAATGGGATGCGTTTCTTCGAGTGCCCAGGCTGGATAATACTTATCCACAGGGAATACGAAACCTGTGTAGGATGGCTCATCGTAGAACAATTCTTCCACTGTGATCTGGTCACGCAGATACCCAGGGATCAAATCACGAACCTGCTGCACCGCTTCTTCCTTGGTCTCGCCGAAGGTCAAACGGCGGTCAATGAAAATGGTAAAGCCATCTGGCACAGCATTGATGGAGACCGTGCTAATGCGCGTATCGGTGACCATGATCGTGCCCTTGCCAAGGAATTCGTGCGTCTTCAAATGAGCATCGAGATCACGAATACCTGAAATGACTGTCAGCATTTTATACAACGCGCTATCACCAAGGTGATGAGATGCGGCATGCGCAGACTTTCCCGTGGATGTAACTTTCAATTCCACGCGGCCTTTGTGCCCGCGATAGACCTGCATTTTGGTGGGTTCACCGATCACTACAAAATCTGGTCTGATCTTCGGGTCCACTTCAACGAATGAGTTTGGCGCAATGCCGTCACACCATTCTTCCATGTTGCCGAAATAATAAGCAGTGGTGCCTTCCAACAAGCCGAGTTCCTGCGCGATCGCAAGACCATAGATCATGCCAGGCGTGGACCCTTTTTCATCACTGGCGCCGCGCGCATACAAGATCCCATTTTCCACCTTGCCCACGAACGGGTCCCATTGCCAGGAGCTGGCATCACCGATGCCGACTGTATCCACATGCGAGTCGTACACGATCACACGCTTTCCCTTGCCAATGCGCCCCATAATATTGCCCATTTTGTCAAAGCGCACTTCTTCAAAACCAAGCTTGTTCATTTCCTTCGCAATACGCTCACCAACATCTTTAAGCTGCGAGTCCATGGAAGGGATGGCGCAGATCTCACGCATGAATTCAATAATATCTTCACGGGATGATTGCACACGTTTTTGAATTTCTTTTAACTGATCAGTCATTACTAGCTCCTTGATTTTTCTTTTTGTCTTTCAAATTCCTGAAACTTCCAAAACTCCGCACCGCTTACTGACTGCCTACGCGCCGAACGATATGAAAATGGAAATACCCAGGAATAAAATAGCTCAGCGAATAATCCACAACTTTTGCGTTCGCATCGAACAACTGCGAATAGAAATGCAGCAGCACATCTCCGCGTTGGATCTCAAGTGCTTTTGCCACTTCAGCAGTTGCACCAATAGCACTGACATTCGCGCGGGAAGATGCCAAAGAATCGCCGCGACCCTGCAAAAAGTCCAGCACAGAACCGTGAAAGTCAGAGGGAACATCATCGGAATGTAAAAATTCCTCTGGCAGTACATCCACAAGATAGGCAACAGGTCTATCATCCGCACGGATCACACGACGCACACGAGTTAATTTTGCATCTGCAGAAACATTCAAAGCGGCTGCA
>JAVBXV010000220.1 GCA_030824405.1 Anaerolineales bacterium
CCTAAAAGGGCCAAACACATACATAATTATTTCATAAATAAATAGATGGAGAATAAATGAACTTTAGCAATTCTGTAAAGCTTTACCTTTTATCAACATTCCTGCTTACAAGCTGTAACCTTGGAGCCGCCAACACGCCAACCATTATTCCAGAGGCAGCGCCAACACAGGCTGAAGCCACGTCTGCGCCTGTGGCCGATGCTGAAAATATGTATTCTTTCGACGCAATGAATATCGCGGTGGGGTTTAATTATCCAGAAGGGTACCCGCAAGGCACAATCGTTGAACTAGCCCCTCAAAGCGAAGAAGCCAGCGCGCCTTACGAACCACTCTATCCACAACATGCGCGCATCGTCTTTATCGCCTCTGCAGACACTGTCATTTCTGCTGAAACTACAGGCATCCGCGTATTTCGCACAGATGAAATAAATGCAGTTGTCCCAGAGGTCATTTCAAGTTTAAATGCTGTCCTTGCAGGCCAGCTTGAACAGCGCACAGATTTTCCGCGCCTGCCAGGCGCAGGCAGGTTGATAGATGCACAGGCTGTATTGCTTCCGTTTCAAAACGGCAACGGGTATCGCTTTTTATCCTTTAGCAAGTTTGATGCGTCCGCCCTTGGCGGCACATCCATGACATATCTTTATCAAGGCCTCACCGAAGACGGTCAATACATCGTCAGTTTCATTACAAGAGTAGACGCTCCCTTTCTTGCAGACCTCGCCACTGGCCAGGCATTCGCAACCGCCGAAGAAGCCTCTGCCTACAAAACCCTTGTAAACGATCGGCTCAACTCAGCCGACGCGAGTCAATTCAACCCGCCGTTGACAACATTGGATGAGTTAGCTGCATCCATCATTGTCAACCAAAAATAAGGAGAGACCATGCCTTTTTATCATAAACTCGGCAGCATCCCCCACAAACGCCACACCCAATTCAAAAAAGATGACGGCAAACTTTATCGTGAAGAAGTAATGGGGCTGGAAGGTTTCTCTTCCATTCAATCCATCCTTTATCATCACTTCCTACCGCCGCGCGTTAAGAGGATGGAAGATCTCGGCGCAGCAAAGCCAGAATATGTGGACTTCGGCCCGATCCGCCACCGCGCCTTCAAAACGCTTCAAACCCCGCTCGGGCCTGATCCTGTCACCGCGCGGATTCCACTCCTCGGCAACAACGACGTCATCCTCGGCGTTTCCCGTTCCAAGACCAGCATGGATTACTTCTATCGCAACTCACAAGCCTATGAAACCTGGTGGGTTCATGAAGGCAGTGGCACGCTAAAAAGCCAGTTCGGAAATTTACCATTCCGCAAAGGTGATTACATCGTCATTCCATTTGGCGTCACATGGCAAATGGAATTAAACGAAGAAACCAAATTCTTCACCATTGAAAATCCATCCCAAATTGAACCACCCAAGCGCTATCGCAACAGCTATGGACAATTGCTTGAACATTCTCCCTACTGCGAGCGCGATATCCGCGTCCCTGAAGAGTTGGAAACGCATGCTGAGCGAGGCGAGTTCGAGGTCCGCGTAAAGGTGCGCGATCGTTTATCCCGCCACGTTCTGGATCATCATCCGCTTGATGTTGTTGGCTGGGATGGCTATCTCTATCCGTGGATCTTCAATATCGAAGACTTTGAACCCATCACAGGACGACTACACATGCCGCCGCCCATTCACCAAACTTTTGATGCGCATAATTTTGTGGTGTGCTCCTTCGTTCCGCGTCTATTTGATTACCACCCAGATGGCATTCCCGCACCTTACAATCACTCCAACATCCAATCGGATGAAGTGTTGTATTATGCCGAAGGAAATTTCATGAGCCGCAAAGGCATTGACCGAAGCGACATCAGTCTGCATCCATTCGGCCTTTCACACGGCCCACAGCCAGGAATGACCGAAGCCAGCATCGGAAAAACTGAGACCAAAGAATTAGCCGTCATGGTGGATACATTCCACCCTTTGAATCTCACAAAGCAAGCGCTTGAGATGGAAAAACCTGAATACATGTCCACCTGGCTGGAGGGTGACGGAGAATAAAAAAACTGAAAACGACAACCTGAATATAATTAAGAAAAATATATAAAACACAACCCAGGAGAAAAAATAAGAATGAGAAGATTCGTATCTGGTTTATTTATGGCAGCCGTGATCGTTTTATCAGCTTGCAACATGCCTGCACAGGAATCAGCAACCAGCCCTGATATCGCCACTGCCGCAGCGCTGACCGTGCAAGCAGCGCTTAATAATCCAAATCCACTGCCCAGTGCAACAGCCAGGGCTGTAACCACAATAGGAGTAACGCCAACTTTTTCAAAGCCCATGATCGCGGTAGGTGAAGTTGTAAATTGTCGTACGGGTCCAGGCACAAACTACGAAAGAGTGCGCCAGCTTGTGCCCAATGAGCAGGTGGAAATCATCGGCTTTTATCCGCCAAATTACTGGGTGGTTGCATCCAGTTCCGGCCCATGCTGGGTATCAGGTGAGTTCGCCACACCCATGGGCAGTTTTGCAGCAGTGCCCACTGTCACTGAGCCGCCAACTCCAGAAGGAAGCAAGCCAGAGGATGTAAGCCTGCAAAAATGGGACATCTTCTGCAACTTTCAAACGGGGCAGGCTGATATCAACATTCAATGGTCAGATAAAGCAGATGATGAAACAGGCTATCGTGTTGTTCGCGATGGAGTGATCATAGTCGAACTTCCAGCAAACACCACTTCATTCGCTGAAACCATTCCCTTGTTGTCCGGACAAAGTGTCAGCTATAGTGTTACTGTGTTTAATGCAATTGGTTCTGCAAGCAGTTCAACGATCACATTGGCCTGCTAGTATTTTTTACATACTTTAGAAAGCAAAAGGGTCTCACATATTGTGAGACCCTTTTGCTTTTCAGATATGGCGAAAAAATTTAGCTTTCGCCGTTCTGTTCTTTTATTTTCTTACCTTGTCTGCCGCGCTCATCTGTTGAAAGAATGCGTTTACGAATACGATATGACTCAGGTGTAATTTCCAACAACTCGTCGTCAGAGAGGTATTCGATCGCTTCATCCAGAGACATTTGTCGGGGCGGAGTGAGGCGAATTTCCATGTCGCCGCCAGATGCGCGCATATTGGTCAAATGTTTCTTCTTGCAAACATTGATCGGCAGGTCACCACCGCGGGCATTTTCACCCACGACCATGCCTTCATAAACTGACACACCCGGACCGATAAATAATTGTCCACGATCTTCGGCAGACTTAAGTGAGTAGGCTGTCGTGGTGCCAGCTTCCCAGGCCACAATGGAACCTCTGGAGCGTGACGCCATTGGACCAGCCAATTCGTCATAACCATGGAAGATCGTGTGCATGACACCTTCACCGCGCGTGGATGTGAGGAACTGATAACGGAACCCGAGCAAGCCGCGTGTGGGGACAATGTATACAATGCGCGTCATACCCTGACCTGCATCCTGCATATCCATCATCTTACCGCGTCTACTTCCAAGCATTTCCACCACAACACCGACGGTGTCAGCGCTTGTCTCCACATGGACTTCTTCATAAGGCTCGAGCAAAACGCCATCTTCAGCCTTGTGATAAATTACTTCAGGACGTGAAATTTGGAACTCGTATCCTTCGCGGCGCATGGTCTCGATCAAAATACCAAGATGCAATTCACCGCGCCCGGAAACAAGGAAATTTTCTGCTGATTCAGTTTCTTCCACACGCAAGGAAACATTTGTACGAAGTTCTTCGAAGAGACGTTCACGCAGTTTACGCGAAGTGCTCCATGTTCCTTCCTTGCCAGTGAACGGAGATGTGTTGACGCCAAAGGTCATGCGAACAGTTGGTTCTTCCACTTTGATGGTTGGCAATGCAACCGGGTTCGTGGGGTCGGCCAGTGTCTCTCCAATGGCAATTCCTTCAAGACCTGCCAGTGAAATGATGTCGCCTGCGGCAACCTGGTCAATCTCAATTTTATTCAAGCCCTTAAATGTATAAAGGTAACGCGCGCTTTCAGGAAGGACCGTTCCATCAAGTTTCAAGCGAGCCAGTTTTTGTCCCGCCTTGATCGTGCCAGCAAAGACACGGCCAATGGCTGTTACGCCGCGATAGTCATCGTATCCCAAGGTTGTAACGAGCATTTGAAGAGGAGCATCTGCATCCACGTTGGGAGCGGGAATGTGCTTGAGGATGACATCAAACAAGGATTGAAAATCTGAATCGAGTTCTGGGGTAACTCCCGCGCGGCCCGCAGTTGCTTGAGCATAAACCACCGGGAAGTCAGTTTGTTCTTCGGAAGCACCAAGTTCAATGAATAAGTCGAAGGTCTCATTGAGCACGCGAGAGGGCTCGGCGTCTTTGCGATCCACTTTGTTGATGACCACAACTGCCTTGTGCCCCATTTCAAGCGCTTTCTTAAGCACAAAACGAGTCTGTGGCATGGGGCCTTCAGCAGCATCCACAAGCAGGAGAACGCCATCCACCATGTTCAATACGCGCTCAACTTCACCGCCAAAATCGGCATGGCCTGGAGTGTCAACGATATTGATCTTGATGGGTTTATTTGTTGCGGGGTCAACAATAGAAATTGCTGTGTTTTTAGCAAGAATGGTAATGCCGCGCTCACGCTCAAGATCGTTCGAGTCCATGACTCGTTCTTCTATATGTTGGTTATCACGGAAGGTATGTGACTGTCTGAGCAAACCATCCACAAGGGTGGTCTTGCCATGATCGACGTGCGCTATGATGGCTATGTTACGTAAATCTTCTCTTACAATTTTCATGGTTTCACCTAATAATTGATTACATTCAAGAAGGGCAACGGAAAGTTGCCCGAAAGTTTGCATTAAAAATGTCCCAGCCATTGGGGGCCGAGACATTCGGCTTGCGGGTAGGGATTTTATCAGACGAAAATGGATTTGAATAGAGTGCAATAATTACAGAAACTTATTTACACCCTTGCCAGCCGCCCGGCAGACCGTAAATCACGATATCCCCACCATACCTGCCAAATACGCATTGCCGCTTCCAACTGAATACCAAGAGACATTTTTGACTTTCCCCAGCGCCTGTCTGCAAAATATATTGGGGTCTCACCAATTTTGAACTCAAGACAATGCGCCAAATAGATCATTTCCACCAAAAACACATATCCGCTGGATTGAATATGCTCCAATGGCATTTGCAATAAAGCCTCACGCCGCCACATGCGATAGCCCGTGGTCACATCATGCAATGGCAGACCTAAAATTGTGCGGGCATAAAAATTCCCAAAGGCGGAAAGCCTTTTACGCCAAATTGGCCAATTTTGATCCACTGAACCACCCGCTACATATCGAGAACCAAGTACCACATCGTAGTCCTTCAATTGACTTGCCATCTCCACAAGTGCAGACGGATCATGCGAAAAATCCGCATCCATCTGAACCACAACCTGAGCCCTTCCCCCAGTACCTTTTGAAATCCATTCAAATAGGCAGACCGCAAACCCATTTTTCCAGGACGATGGACCACTTCCACGCGGCCAGGAGTACTTAAAGCCAGCTCATCAGCAATAGAGCCTGTTCCATCCGGGCTATTATCATCTACGACGAGGATATTTATATCAAGAGGGAGTGAAAGCAAAGCAGGAATTATCTTTGGAAGATTCTCTGCTTCATTAATATGTAGGTAGAATAACTGCGATATACAAAAAAACTCCTTACGCTTTCGAATACTAAATCCTGGCTAAACGGCCCATGCGCTTAAGGTCACGATACCCCCACCATACCTGCCAAACACGAATCGCCGCTTCTAATTGAATCATAAGTGAAATCTTGGATTTTCCCCAACGACGATCTAAAAAATAAACGGGGAACTCGGCAATTTTAAATTCAAGACAATGGGCAAGATAAGCCATCTCCACTTGAAAAACATACCCATTAGACTGAATACGTTCAAGTGGCATACGTAATAGAGTTTCGCGTCGCCACATACGATAGCCAGTGGTTACATCCCGTGTTGGTATTCCTAAAATCGTACGGGAATACACATTCCCAAAAGCCGAAAGCCTCTTGCGCCAGGCAGGCCAGCGCACATCAACAGAGCCGCCTTTCACATAACGAGACCCAAGCACTAAATCACAAGTCTCTATTTGTTTCGCCATTTCTACAAGCACAGATGGATCGTGAGAAAAATCAGCATCCATTTGAACGATCGCTTGAGCGCCATCTCCAAGCACTTTTTGAAAACCGTTCAAATAGGCAGACCGCAAACCCATTTTTCCAGGACGGTGCATAACACTCAAACGTCCAGGGTGAGCCAGGGCCAGTTCGTCAGCAATACGACCCGTTCCATCAGGGCTGTTATCGTCCACAACTAGAATGGATAGATCGAGCGGAAGCACAAATAAAGCGGAGACCAACCTAGGCAGGTTCTCCGCTTCATTATATGTAGGGGTTACAACTGTAATGCGCAAAAAATGTCCTATTTCTTCAGGCGAATCAACTCCGCCTTGACTTGATCAATTTCAGAGAACTGGCCTCGCGACATGGGGAGTTCTGTCAATTTTGCCGTCAGGCGGTCTTTCCGTTTGGCAACCAATTCGCGGTCTTTGATCGGGTAGAAGTATTCCATGGATTGCTCAAGGCGCAAGCGAAGTCTTTCAGCCAAAGCGGCCAAATTAGAAGGCGGCACAACCAAAATAAACTCTGTACCGCTCAAATGCCCAAGAAAATCTTCGGGACGACTCACTTCGCGCATAGTGTTTACAACCATAAGGCTGATTGCTCGTAATACATCATCAGATGCAACAAAACCGTACGCCTCACGGAAGGAGTCCATGTTCTCAATGGCAACAAAAAGAAGCGCTGCGCCATCCTTATCAAACAATTCAGCCAGCTTCTCCTCAACCAGGGCACCCTCAGGCAAACCTGTAACGGGATTGGTTAATGAGCCCTGACTAACGCGCTTCAATGCATTTCGAACCCGTAAGCGCAATTCCTGAACATCAAAGGGCTTGGTTATATAGTCATCCGCGCCCAGTTCCAAACCCTGTAATCGGTCTGAACGATCTCTTTTTTCTGTGAGGAAAATAATGGGAACATCGGCTGTTCTACGATCGTTGCGGAGACGACGCGCAACTTCATAGCCATCGATATCGGGAAGGCGAATATCAAGAATCACGAGGTCAGGGTGAACCGTTTGACACGAGCGAACCCCATCTTCGCCCCAATTAACTGTGAAAACTTCATATCCCTGGGCGCGAAAATAGGCGTTTAGCATTTCTGCCACGTCAAGATCATCTTCAATGACAAGTATTTTGGGCTTGGCGTCGGTCACAACAGGCCTGCTTCTATTTCGTTATGAAATGGGTTCTTTTTGAACAATGAATTCGCAAACAGAGTCGCCAATGGCAACACATTTGGATTCATTTACGCGGAATTCATTACCACCAGAAACCCATTTCAAGGATTCCTGCAAAAGGCCTGTGGCAACAAAGCACACTGGTTTATCAGCGCCTGTACGACCCCAACAACATGGGCATTTATGGATAGTCCATACCCATTCGGTGTCTTTCTCTTCCACTGTTGTATGCTGGTCACTTAATTG
>JAVBXV010000181.1 GCA_030824405.1 Anaerolineales bacterium
GTCGGCTAAACAGGACGCGACCCTTTAGCCCCGCGTACCTGTTATTAGGTCGCGGGGCTTTTTATTTCAAAGTAGAAAGAAAAAATACCATGACAGAATATTCCTCGCTAGAAAAAATCCGTTTGCAGAAACTTGAGGAACTTCGTGCCGAAGGCATTGAAGCGTATCCCACACGCGCCACCCGCACTCACATGAGCCTGCAGGCGATCGCTGAGTTTGAAGAAGCCGAAAAGGTGGAAGGCAAACAGGTTCACGCCATCGTTGCCGGCCGTATTCGCGCCAGCCGTGCCATGGGCAAGGTTTCCTTCGCGCACATTGAAGACGGTGACGGCAAATTGCAATTATTCTTCCGCATCAATGAATTGACCCAGGCTCGTGTTGAGTTCTTCAACAGGATGTTTGACCTTGGCGATTTCATTCAAGCAGAAGGAGTCATGTTCCGCACCAAGACAGGAGAAGTGACGCTTCACGTCCACGACTTCAAATTGCTTGCAAAATCGATCAGCCCTCTCCCCGCTGACAAGGACGTGACCCAGGAAGACGGCACGGTCATCCGTTTTGCGGCGCTCGAAGGCCATGAACTGCGCGCAAGACAACGCTATGCAGACCTGGCCGTCAACCCCGAAGTGCGTGAGACTTTCCGCAAGCGTGCCAAACTGGTCAAATCGTTGCGCACGTTCCTGGATGATCACAACTTCCTCGAAGTGGAAACTCCCATTTTGCAGCCGTTATATGGCGGCGCGGCGGCGCGTCCGTTCACGACCCATCACAACGAACTCGCACAGGATATGTACCTGCGTATTTCATTTGAGTTGTACCTCAAGCGTTTGCTGGTGGGCAACATTGAGCGCGTTTATGAAATTGGACGTGACTTCCGCAATGAGGGCGTTTCTTTCAAACACAACCCTGAATTCACTCAGCTTGAGTTCTATTGGGCCTACGCAGATTATTTGCAAGTGATGGAACTCACCGAGCAAATGGTGGCCTACGCCGCCGAGCAGGTGACGGGTTCCACCAAGGTCACATTTGGCGAGCACGAATTGGAATTCAAACCGCCATGGAAACGTGTGGAAATGCGCGAAGGCATTCTCGAAACCAGCGGCATTGATATTGCCGAGCACAAGACCGCCGAAGACCTGTTCAAGGCCATCAAAGCCAAGCACCCGAACAAGACGCCCGATCCCAAGACCACACGCGGCAAGATGGTTGATTTCCTGCTTGGTGAATTCCTCGAACCCACCATGATCCAGCCGACCTTCCTTTACAACTATCCGCGCGATATTTCACCCTTGGCCAAATCCATCCCTGGTGACCCGCTGACCGTGGAGCGTTTTGAAGGCTACGTGGCAGGCTTTGAATTGTGCAATGCCTTCACCGAATTGAACGACCCGCTCGATCAGGAACAGCGCTTCCTCGAAATGGGACGTGACTACGCCGCAGACGATGAAGAGAATACTCCTCTTGATGAAGACTATCTGCGTGCCATGCGCTACGGCATGCCGCCCAACGGCGGCTTCGGCATGGGCGTGGACAGGCTTGCGATGGTGCTGACCAACAAACACTCCATCCGCGAAGTGCTGTTGTTCCCCGCGTTACGCAAAGAAGAATAGATTTTGTAGGGGCGGGGTAATCCCGCCCCTATTTTTTAAAGGAATCATGAAAAATAAAACATCTTTAATTATCGGCGATATTCTCGCCATGGCCATCGTCACCTATATTGGCTTCATCACGCATGGTGAAGGCGGCTTGAGCTATCTTTCGCGGATGGCTGCGGTATTTTTCCCTTTGGTGATCGGATGGTTTCTGATCGCACCATGGTTTGGTTTATTCACTTTGTCCATAGTGTCTGATCTGAAAATGTTGTGGCGGCCAATATTGGCTGTCATTTTTGCCGCGCCGATGGCGCTCGTCTTGCGCGGATTATTTCTCAACGCCCCGGTCCTTCCCATTTTTGCAGTTGTGTTTGCATCCACGTCCGCGTTTGGTTTGGTGATCTGGCGGGCGGTCTATCTTTTCTTTGTCAATCGAAAATAATCTCTGATATAAAAATTTGTACATAGGATAAACGGATAAAACAAATTCTTATAAGCGGGTAAAATAACATTTATGGACGAAACAGCCCTCATACAATCTGCACAACATGGTGATCTGGATTCTTTCAACACCATCATTTTGCATTATCAGGATATGGTCTTCAATACTGCATTACGCATTCTCGGTGATGAAGATCGCGCTGCCGATGCAGCACAGGAAGCTTTTATTTCCGCGTTTCGAAGCATTGCATCTTTTCGCGGCGGCTCCTTCAAAGCCTGGATCATGCGCACCGTTACGAATGCCTGCTACGATGAACTGCGCCGCCAGAAACGCCGTCCCACCACACCGCTTGAACCAGACACCGATGACGGCGAAGAAATGGATTCGCCGAAGTGGCTCGCAGACCCCAACATGACCCCATCACAAAAAATGGAAGCCGATGAACTCGAGCATGCCATTCAACATTGCCTCGAAGCCCTGCCTGACGATTTCCGCACTGTTGTTGTGCTGGCCGATATTCAAGGCATGGATTACAGCGAAGTAGCCGCGGCATCCAAAGTGCCGCTCGGCACGATCAAGAGTCGTCTGGCGCGGGCACGATTAAGATTGCGTGAGTGTTTGCGCGGCTTTGAGGAACTTTTACCCTCGGCTTTTCGTCTTGAAAGCGAGGAGATATAAATGAACGGTATTCGTGATATTGAAAAACTCTCCGCTTATTTGGATGGGCAGCTAAGCCCATCTGATTCTATAAAATTGGAAGCGCGCCTCAAAACGGACCCTGAGCTTGCTTCTGCTTACGATGACATTCGCTTCGCCCGCGGCATTCTTCGCAAACTGCCTGCGCGAAAAGCTCCCCGCAATTTTATGCTCACGCGCAAGATGGTGGGTCTTAAACCACCCCTGCCGCGGACATATTCTTTCTTCCGCTTTTCCTCCGCCTTTGCAACATTGTTGTTGATGTTTACATTTGCATTCAACGCGGTATCCCCGCGCCTTGCAGTTGTACCAGCTCCATTTGGAATGGGCGGTGGTTGTGAAGGAGGATGTGGCGGGGGAGGCCCTGCACCCGAATTGCAGGCGCCTTCAGCAGCTGCCACAGAAGCTCCTGCTGAAGCAGAAGCAGCCGCTGCGGAGATGCTTCCAGCAGATGCAGCGGACGCCGAACGAAGTACGGAAACTCCGTCACCGAAGGAACCTGAAGCAGGTTTGGCGCAGCAGGCTCCAGGTCAGAATGAAGCGGTTTTGATCCCAGTCATCTGGCAGGTGGTTTTGTTGGTCGTTGGTGCGGCGGGTGGGTTGATCCTGTTTTTGATGAATCAAGCTGCAAAGCGTAAGTGGAAGTAATGGCCAGAGATACACATATTAAATATTGCCCGCGTTGTGCGGCGGCGGTGAAGCATGAGGAGAAGTATGACCTTGTGCGGCCCGTTTGCCCGCAGTGCGGGTGGATCTATTTTGTAGACCCGAAAGTTGCCGCGGCTGTCCTCGTTGAAGAGGATGGCCGTGTGTTGTTGGTGCGCCGTGCCAATGAACCTTTCCGCGGCTTGTGGACTTTGCCTGCGGGCTTTGTCAACGGCGGGGAAGATCCTGCTGAGGCGGCGGCGCGTGAATGTTTTGAAGAGACAGGCTTGGTCGTGCGTGTGAAGCGCGTGATGGATGTCATCGCAGGCCGTGAGCATGAGCGCGGCGCAGATTTTATTATCGTCTATGAAGCGGAGGTTGCATCTGGTGTGCTCACCCCCGCGGATGATGCGGATGCGGTGGAGTGGTTCGCTTATGATGCGCTGCCGCCGTTGGCGTTCAAGGCCACGCATACGGTTTTGAGAAAATAAAAAAACTTCGGAGCATGGCTCCGAAGTTTTTTTATTTCAACTGATTGAGTTACTCAGCTTGATAGGTGATGAATTCGTACGCTTCAACGGTGTTGTTGTCGAAATCCTGAGCGTAGAAGCCGATGGCGTAATCACCATCTACGGGGTAGCGGGCTTCGAACCAAAAACCCTGTTCGCCATAAGTGAATACATCAGTGCTTAATGAGTAATCGAAATAGGGCTCGTTGTTTTCGTCGAAGTAATACGATTGAACATAATCGGTAAATTGATCGCCGATCTGCGGCGTGATCTCGGATGGCGTGGAAATACCATCTCCATCGGCATCAGGAAGCGCGTAGATGTTGAGCAGGTTGCCATCTGGGTCAAAGACCAGTTTTGCATCATCTGGTGAGCCACCAACGACTGTGTATTGTCCATAGACTGAATAGGTGGAAACGCCTTCAGAGCTCAGATATTCATCAGGCTCGAATAATGCAAAAGCCTCGGTCTGACCGTCCATTAACACGAACAGATTGGGTTCCCATTCATAGGTAACCTGTATCGGGCTGGGACCATAATCTGGCGCGTTGACGCCATCTACTGCGATGGTGTTCTCGGAGAAAACGTAGGAGGTATCGCCAACCCAATAGGCGCCTGCTTCTTCATTGTAAAAATACAGAATGAAATAAATATAGGAAGCATTACCCGTTACGGTGGTATTCATGGTGAGAATTTCGTCACCGCTGATCGCAGTATCTGAAAGTTGAATGGGGGCAATACTTAATTCAGACGCACCCGGGGCAACGATCTCTGCCTGTTGATCAGGTACAAATGCCTGACCTTCCTGCGGTACGAATGCCTGACCCGTATAGTGGAAGGCTAGAAATTCATCCCATGAGGATTGTTGCAGGAATTTATAGGCATCATCTCGATAGCGGACGGAAGTTTCATCTGTATATTCTGTGAGTACGTAAATATCTGAGATGGGGAAGTGGAAGGAAATGCCGTACGAGCCCGCCATTTTTCCGCCATGTTTTTCGGCGACCACCGCAGATGCAATGGCGGTGCGAAGCTGGTCAGATGCCTGTTGAACGGCAGCATCTCCACTTTGATACGCAGCGAGTTCGGCAAAATTTCCCAGATCAATGAATGTTGACGGAACATCCTCGCCAAACAGGCTGTAGTAGGAACGGGTATATTGACGCGCCTCTGCCACATATCCCTGATCGATATTGGCGATCGTTGTGATGAACTGATTCATTGCGCTGATCACATCTGGCATGCGCGCACTGTCGATGGCGCTCAATGTAGTGTCCAACTCTATCTCTGAGATATCAGACGGTGAGTAGCTCAGATTTAAAGCCATATCCTCTACAATATAAGTGGACACAGCCGACTGTGACGCTTCGCGCCCGCCCATGGCTGGGTTCTGCGCAAGTTGATACAGCCACGCTGAATAAGACCACCCCGAAGAAGGGATCACTTCTTCAGATGCGATCATGTAATTTGAATATTCGTACAACGCCCCATATACTTCCACCATGCCCATCAAGCAGGCGTCGAAACCAATGATCTCAAACTTCTGCCCGCCCATGGACTGTTGCACCTGTGCGATCGAATCTGAAATTTCTGACATGCTCAGGTTTTCGCCTGATGAAAGATCGCTGAAACCACCTGTCCACCCACCGCCGTGGTCAGACATGATCAAGGCATATTTTTTTGCTGGGTAATTTTGAATCGTCCAGGTGGCGAAGTCCACAAGAGTTTGCGGGCTGCCCATATCCACTTCGCCAAGGTTTTGAACAATTTGTGAATTGAGATGGTTAAGATCGTCATCCTGTGTGATGTACAAACGGCGTGCATCTGTCCAATCACCGTCACCTGTGAAGGCGCCTTCGGCACGGTCAATTTGGACGATGATATTCATCTGGTCAGTGGACCCCACCATTTCCATTTCGTTGATGTCAAACCACATGTCCTGTTCGAGAATATCGTCATCCGCGGCCGAATAGACCATGATCGTCCATTCAGGCAGCCCGGAGGTGTCCGCTGGAACAATGGGGTCTGTGCTCACGTTGGGCGTGATGGCAGGACCAGTCCCAAATATTGAATCGCCGTAATAATATAGACCAATTGCTGAACAACATATACATACAAGACAAACAGCGATCGTACCAATGATCGCTGGAATTCCGTATTTTGCACCATTCGTTCCCATGTTGTTAACTCCTCTGGTAGTAAATGAAATTATTTCGAAATAATAGCACGTCATGGCCTGAATTCGCAAGCATCCATCCATGACCAAAGTACCTTCCGCTTTGATAATTTCTGGAGTATCCTTGCGAAAATATTAACCAGTTGAGGAGAGAGTAGGAGAAAAAAATGAAACAGTATCGAATGTTATTTGCTTTTGTTGCTTTGATGGCGGTGGTAAGCCTTGCATGTTTTGGCGGTTCCACCCCCACCCCAACCCTTGTGCCAACGATTGCGCCAACGATCGCGGCTGCGCCCACTAGAACGCAAGTCAACCCGCCATCGAATCCCCCATCCAATAATCCCCCACCATCCAATGGGAATAGTTCTGCTGTTATTACGGTGGAAGATCAAAACAAGCTATTTACTTTTGATATTCCAGGAAATTGGGTTTATGAAGGCAATGATTTAGGGAATGCAGTTTATACAGATGTATATATGTATGCAGATACCTGGAAATCTCCAGACGGCAATGCTTTGATCGAAGGCATCGCCGGAACTTCACAAGGTTTCGATTTCGATGGGACAACAAGCACAACAGTTGCCCTTGATATGTTGAACTATTACTATAGTTTTACAGGTAAGGAAGGCGACATCAGAATCTCGAAAACCGCAACTGCTCAAGATGGCAGCACGCAATTTGATTGGACTTCAAAAGGCGGCGACTATTCGGGAACCAGCTGGTTTGAAGTGAGAGGAGCCAGAACATTCCTGATGTGGACTGTCAATTGGGCTAACACTGCGGATGATGCCACATTAGATGCCCTCAATAATGCAGTAAATACATATCAGGCACAATAAGATCGCAATACACAAAAAAGAGACCAGAGAAATCTGGTCTCTTTTTTATCCCTTTCGTTAGTGCTACAATATTTTTATGAACGCGCTTGATCTTCGCCCCTCCCCGATCGCAGGCACATGGTACGAAGGAATGCCCAAATCCCTCGCCGCCCATGTGGACGGATATCTCGCGCAGGCAGAACTCCCTGAAATGGAAGGGCAGGTCATCGGCGTGATCGCCCCGCACGCGGGACATAAATATTCGGGTGCAGTTGCAGGGCATGCCTTCGCCGCACTGCGCGGACTCAGCCCCGATCTAGTGGTCGTCCTTTCTCCGTTTCACAGCTTTATGCCCCATGAACTCCTCACCACCAGTCATCAAGCCTACTCCACGCCGCTTGGGAATATCGAAGTCAATTTTTCTGCAATGGTAGAGTTGCAGGAACTTCTCGATATTCCCATCACCCCGATCGCAAATGACAAGGAACATTCGCTCGAGATCGAACTTCCTTTTTTACAGCGTGTTTTGAAAAATGATTTCAAACTTTTGCCGATCATGATTCGCGCACAGGAAGAGGAAATTGCCAAAAAACTTGGGCTGGCATTGGCGCGCATTCTTAAAAAGAAGAACGCCATCATTGTTGCCTCCACAGACCTCTCCCATTTTTACGACCAGCAGACCGCGCGCATTTTT
>JAVBXV010000140.1 GCA_030824405.1 Anaerolineales bacterium
AAAGCTATCTCTGAAATTAAGATACCAGAGATCATCAGCAGAGTCCCGTCGATGAACAGTAACCAATTCAAAATGTAGTTGATACGGTTCTGCGCGCTTAACTTGCCAAAAAAACGACGTGAGATCTCGGTGATCCAGTCCCAGCTTAATAGCAGGTGCACGGTCATCGCCGCAAGAACAGACAGGGTCAACCACTCATGAATTGCAAGGCCGCTGAGGTGAGGTTCCATCGCGATCAAAAATATAATGAAGATCAGAATGTCCACCCATAGTTTGGTGCTGGTCTGGCTGGAAGTGCTTTTCGAAATTTCGTTGGTCATATAGTCTCCTTTACCAAGGGACTATTTTATAGGCTTTCCCGTTTCCGTGGTGCAAAAATCATGGCTACATTATGAAGAAGTTGTAAAAAGATATTCCTTACATTGAAACGATCATTTCTTTCGTCTCGATCACTTCTACCTGCAATTTACCAGCAGACAGTTCGCGCAAGGCCAGTTGAAAGGCATCATATTCGTCCACAGGGAATTGCAGGGTCAGTGTGATATCTGCAGCGAAATCTTCACCGAGAATTTCGCCATGAAAGCGCGGCATCAGCAAGCGGATGCGTTCGAGTAAATTATATGGAATTGCCAGCATGGCAACATGGACCGAGATGCGCTGTCCACGGCCAACTGTGTTGACCACCAACTGCGCCGCTTCGGTATACGCTTTGACCAGTCCGCCAGTGCCAAGCAGGGTGCCGCCGAAATAACGGGTGATGACGAGAACTGCATCGCCAAGTCCGCTGCCGCGTAGGACCGCCAGAGCAGGTCTGCCCGAAGTGCCGCTCGGCTCTCCATCATCAGAAAAATATTCAGTGACAGTGTTGCCCCCGCCAATAATATAAACAGGGACGTTGTGAGACGCATCCGCAAATTCTTTTCTGATACGAGCCATAAAGGCGCGCGCTTCGTCGATGGAAAAAGCAGGCGCGAGCGTGGCAATGAAGCGTGATTTTAGAACGTCATGTTCGAGTCTAATTTCAGTCAGAGGTACCTGGTAGGATGGTTTCATGGCTTAATTGTAATCAAGCATTGGCTTTTTCCACATGGGGGTAATTGGAGTTTCAAGGTAAAATTTCGAAAACAAAAAATCCACAGATCGGGTGAGGAAATCACATGGCGAAAGTCTTTATCTCCTATTCTCGCAAGAATATCGAATTCGCAAAAAGACTGACGGGGGAACTGCAAAAAAGTGAGCTGGATTTTTGGGTGGACTGGGAAGGCATTCCGCCGACTGTGGATTGGTGGATGCAGATCGAGAAGGGAATTGAAGAAGCGGATGTGTTCCTTTTCCTGATCAGCCCTGACTCTGTGAAATCAAAAATATGCATACAGGAAATTGACTACGCCATCAAAAATGGAAAAAGACTGATCCCATTGATGGTGCGTGATGTGAAAGGGGATGATATTCCCGCTCAACTGAGCCATATCAATTGGATATTTTTCCGCGAGGAAGATGATTTTGACACCGCACTTGGAAAACTATTAACCAGCATCCGCACCGATTACGAATGGGTGCAGGCTCACCGCCGCTTGCAGGTCAAGGCTTTGGAGTGGGAGAGAAACAGCCACGAACATAGTTTTCTGTTGCGCGGTAAAGACCTGCAAGACGCCGAACTTCAGCTTGCCACGAATACATCCAAAGAACCACACCCCACAGACCTGCAACGTGAATTTGTATTTGCAAGTAGAAAAGCCGCCGATAGGCAAAGGGGAATTACAACTGGCATATCCATTACGGGCGTGATCATATTGGTTGCGCTTTCAATTTATAGTTTTGCACAGGCGGCAATAGCAAAAAAAGAAACCCGCCGCGCCACAGCGAGTAACCTGGCGCTGGAATCAAGAAGCGCCCTCGAAGATTATCCTCAACGGGCATTGCTGCTGGCACTGGAATCGATACGCATTAATCAGGAAGCAAACGAACCCGTACTGCCCGCGGCAGAAGAATCCCTGCGCTTTGCGATCGAGCAGGTGCCAGGCACAACGCTGTACGGATTCGACTATCCTGTAGATTTTATTCACTTTGCCAACGGTGTGGATGGAGAACCAGGCAAATGGCTTATCGCTGGATCGGACTATGCTCCGACTACTGAAGCGGCAATTTGGAACATGGATAAACTGCTCAACGACCCTGCATATGAGCCTGCCGTTATCAATGTGCCAGCCGATACAACAGGCGAGAGCATTTTTTATCCACTTATAAAAGCCAGTCCGCAGGATACCTGGCTGGTAACCAATGCCACAGACGGATATAGCCTATGGCACATTGCAGATGCAGATGAAAGCCGCACCCCGATCAGTTTTCAAGCAGAACCTATTTTCATCGACCCGAAAGATGACACTTTAATTCTGGAACAACAAGCCGAGCAGGCTATTTTGTGGCGGGTGAATCCCGATTCACTCGAAAAGCAGGAAGTGGGGCGAGTGGACGGGCAATACATATACACGAGCCCACAAAATATATGGGTTGTCATTCAAACGGCAAATGGACAGAGTTTATGGCCTGTTTCAGGAAGTGACACTGAGCGCCCCCTGATCGAATTCAAAGGAGAGCCGCTCTTCGTGAATGTCAATGACGATCAATGGGTGCTGGAACAGCAGGAAGGGCAAGCCATCTTATGGAAGGTGGACTCCGCTGCGGTTCAGAAAAAGGAAATTCAACGCTTCGAAGGCAAATACGCCGCAGCCAGCCCTGATTTTGAATATATAGTTACACAAAACACGCAAAAAAATCTCCTGCTTTGGGAAACAGATTCATTTGAAAACCCAACCAGTACAACCATGCAAATTGAGTATGATCGTATTGTCATTGATTCGGAAAACCGCTGGATGATCGTTTTTGAAGCAGTGACCCACCCCGAAATGCTCATACCTGTTATTGATGAGATGGGCGTATCCGATGGAACCCAACCCTGGGTTTCTACCACGCTGAATATTTTTGCACTGAACAATCTGGAAGAGCCCGCCGTAATACTGCCAATGGACGAACACGGCTATTCACGGCAATTCAGTTCCAACGGGAATATGCTGATCTTCTCAACACACACAATTCCTGACAGCACCTATGGTTCCAGCACAGCGAGGTTAGGCGCGATCAGGTTAAACGAAGAGACTCCGAGTGTACAAATCGAAAAGATGGGCAACCCCTGGGGCAACGCCTATCCACTATTTATCAATGATCATTGGCTGATAGACCTGGAAGGCAACCGATTCTTTGACCTGCGTGATGATGATATGGAATCAGACATAACCACAGGCCAACCTCTTGATTTCGGTTACTACGGAGATGTGCCAGCAAAGCTCATTTTTGCCGAAAATGGAAAATATCTCATCCTGCAACGAGAACGCATCAATCTTGACCTATTGGATGAGACGCGCACACTGGTGGTGGAGCCCAACCCCGATGCCAGCCCCTCACAAACGGATATCACCAAGCTCCTGAAATTCCACCCGCTGACACTTGGCGTGGAAGGAGAAGCTATCGCCTCCGCCCTCAGCCCAGATGGCAACTGGCTCGTCGGCGGCACAGCCGATGGCTCTCTGCGCTTATGGAACAACAAAAGACCATGGGCTTCCAGCCTCCAAATAGACGATCTATCTGGAAATACATATATGACCCTGAGTAACAATAACCAGTGGCTGGCAACTGGAAGCACACTCTGGAGTCTGGAAGATGGTACACCCACCACCCCATACCAGATAGACAACGACAAAGCAGTTGGATACATAGGAGTGGGGGTATTCAGCCCGGATAGCCGCTGGTTCATCCATCTCAAATTATCCGGGAACCAAGTCAAAATCAATGATATTAACGGAAGTGAATACGATATCCAGGAGGTGCATGTTTCGCTGATCGACATGACCCAAAATATGACACCAACAACCTTGCAGACTACACTTATCAGCCAGCCCGGGAATGCTTATTCCACTGTGCAATTCAGCCCCAATAGCCAATGGGCCCTTATCAGCGGCCCAAACAGCTCTTTTGTCATCAAACTGGAAGATCGATCCAGTTATCCATTACCCAATTACTACGACGCGGTCTTTACCCCTGACCAAAACCACATCATATTAATTCCCCCTGCTAACAAACTTGACCCTACCCCCGGGTCTCCCGAGGTTTGGGCGCTGCCATCTACACCAGGCGGTTCGGTGGAAAAAATTGGGAGTATTGACGCACAAGGATACCCCGCCATCAGCCGAAATGGACGCTGGCTGATCACACTGAAAGACTTTGGGCCTTACGAGTACGGGCCAGCGGAAGAAACTAAAATATGGGATATCAACTGCGTTATCAATGGCTATGAATGTACACCATTCAGCATAAACACATCCCGCGCCGCTTTCAGCCCCGATTCGCGCTACCTGATATTGGGTTGGGCAAACGACGAAAATTCTTCGTTCAGGGAATATGAAATCTGGGACATGCAGCCCTGGGAAAAAGATCAAAACGCCCAGCCCGTGAAAATCGAATCAGGTACCACCCCTCATTACGATATAAATCTTGGAAATACAGGCGGCTTGATCGTACTGCAATCCAATGAAAGCTGCGATTATGGGGGCAGGCCAACGTCGACAGCCGTGCTCAGTTCCGCATGGGATAAAAACCCATGGCTTGCGAACCTGTCCACGTTTGATGGGTATGCTTATTTGCAGTTGTTTGGCGGTGGCGGCGGCGGTGGCGGCGAGGTCACCTACCATACCGACTACCAGGCAGATATTCTGGTGCGGGATGGTGAACAATATCAACCCCTGACACTACGTGGGCACGAGTCCAGCATCACTGCAGTTCAGGTCAGCCCGAACGAACGCTATGTACTCACCTTTTCAGGTGGTACTGCAACAAACTGCAGCGAACAGCGGGAAAACCTGCTACGGTTGTGGGACACGGAAAAGATGATCGACGATCCACTTTCAAAGCCAGTCATCCTGCCGCTGAAGTATGATGATAAAACAACAATCTCCCATCTCGCCTTCAGCCCAGACAGCAACTGGGTATATGTCATCGACAGCAACAACGTGCTGTATTATTTCTCCATGCACATCGAATCACTTCAGGAAAAAGCCTGCAATATTGCCGGGCGCAATTTCATCCTCAATGAATGGGAGCGTTTCTTCCCCTACGATGCCTATCGCAAGACCTGCGAAAACCTGTCCGAACATCCATCGGTGTTCCTGGAGACAACGCCAACTGCCGCCCCGTAAACAAAAGAACTCGAATGGTACGAAAACATCAGCGAAGTTCTGCACATCGCAGACAAGTATTTTTCAATTCTAGAAATCAAGGGAATTATCATGGCAAAGGTATTTATCTCCTATTCACGCAAGGATATTGAATTTGCAAAGCGGCTCACCGCAGAGTTGCAAAAAAGCGATCTGGACTTCTGGATCGACTGGGAAGGCATCCCGCCTACTGTGGACTGGTGGAAAGAGATCGAGAAGGGTATCGAAGAAGCAAATGTTTTCATTTTTCTTATCAGCCCCGACTCAGCCGCATCCCAAATATGCAGGCAGGAGATCGAATATGCAGTCAAGAACGGAAAGCGTCTCATTCCACTCGTCGTCCGCAATACCAATGGGGATGAAAACCCACCTCAACTCAACCATTTGAATTGGATCTTCTTCCGCAACACGGACGACTTTGACGCATCGCTCATCGCCCTGACAACCGCTATTCACACCGATTACGATTGGGTGCAAACTCATCGTCGTCTACAAGTCAGAGCATTGGAATGGGACCGAAACCATCGCGAAGACAGTTATCTTTTGCGCGGTAAAGACTTACAGGATGCAGAAGCGCAACTCACGGTTAATAGCGAAAAATCCCCGCGCCCAACGGAGCTGCAACAAGAATATATCAGCCAAAGTTCCAAAACCTATGCAGAAGAATTGGAACGCCACCGTGCGCGCGAACAACAGATCGAAATGGAGCAGAAACTTGGGGTTCGCATGCGCCGACTCACATACCTCCTGCTCGGGGTTTTTACCGTCACATTCATGGTCCTATTTTTTTGGCTCAATAACATTATCCGCAACCTGGCCGTGGAGTCGGTGAAAGACCAAATGCTCGCCATCGCCGAGAGTAGCGTCCCTTTCATTGATGGCGACCAGTATGAATTGCTGCTGAATTCCCATGAAGAGAACGATGCTACCGTGCTCCAAGATCCATATTACCAATGGCTCGCCACCGTGGTGGAAAGTGTCGTTTCAGCCAATGAAAACATCGATGGCGATATGGGCATCTATTTCGTTGCAGAGGGAAATGAGGAAGATCAGGTTCTAGCCATTTACTCAGACTGGGATCACTTCAAGTCCGTTTGGACAGTTGAAAGTGACAGCGTCCTCTTAAAGGGTATGGAGACAACCACCGCAAACACCGAACCCTACGACGACGAGTTTGGCACCTGGATTTCCGCATGCACTCCCATCGAAAATTCAGATGAGACATCCGTCGGCGCGTTATGTGTGGACCTCGATGCTTCCCTTGTCGAAAATGCGACCAGCCAGGCCAGAAATACGCTCCTAATCGCGTTCATCGTTGTCTACCCCGCCATGCTGGCAGCGGTCATCCTCACAACACGTTCCCTTTCCAAACAGCGGAAGAAGATTGGCAAACAAACAAGATAATAAAAAAATGAAGAGTTGGTACTCTCCATTTTTTATTAATACCTACCTCGTTTCACCACAACCTCAGGATTAGGCAAATCGCTTTCCCGTGCCGGGAAGACCTGCACAGCGCAGGCTTTGAACTCGGGGATTTTCGCCTGCGGGTCGAGCTCATCATTCGTCAATAGATTCGCTGTGGGTTCAGAAAAGTGGAAGGGGATAAAAACTACAGCGCGGCTATCTTTTTGTAAATTGATTAATTTAACCGCAGAGTAAAATCTAACTAAGCTTAAATACAATTTTCCAGGAAGGTTACTATGACCGACGTTTTCATATCTTATTCTCGACGTGATAAAGTTTTTACTCAAAAGCTGGTTGATGCGCTACAAGCAGCCAACCGTGAAGTGTGGGCAGACTGGGCATCCATCCCTGCCGCATCAGATTGGGATGCCGAGATCAAAGAGGGCATCGAAAAAACCAACACCGTCTTGTTCCTGCTCAGCCCCGAATGGATCAAATCCAACGAGTGCCGCAAGGAGATGATCCACGCCATTCAACATGGCAAGCGCCTTTTGCCAATTTTGTATCTTATGCCAGATCAGGGGCAGGAAGTGCCACCCGAACTGGCAAAGATTAACTGGGTATACATGCGCGAAACGGACAATTTCGACAAGGCGTTTGAGACCCTGCAAGGCGCAATGGATACCGACCTGGATTGGATCAAAACCCACACCCGCATTCAAGTCCGCGCCATTGAGTGGGATAAAAAGAACCGCGATAACTCATTCACTTTACGCGGCAAAGACCTAACGGATGGCGAGCAGTTCATCTCCGGTGCAATGGGGAAAAGCCCCGAGCCCACCTC
>JAVBXV010000374.1 GCA_030824405.1 Anaerolineales bacterium
TCGTTTTAGACGTTCAATGAACCTTATGTCTTCTTTTGTCAGTTCTGCGGTTTCCAACATGTCGGGGCGTTTTTTGAATGTGCGCTCCAGTGCCTGTTGACGGCGCCATTTATCTATTTTCCCGTGGTCGCCGGAGAGCAATACGTCGGGAGCTTTCCAGCCGCGAAACTCTGGCGGACGGGTGTAGTGCGGATATTCGAGCAGGCCCATTGAGTGTGAGTCATCTTCTGCGCCGGTGGGGTCGCCCAATACGTTTGGAAGTAATCTGGAGATCGCGTCGATCAGGATGAGGGCGGGAATTTCGCCGCCTGTGAGTACGTAATCACCAATGGAGATCTCGTCAGTGACAAGGTGTTCGCGGATGCGTTCGTCGATGCCTTCGTAGCGTCCGCAGAGCAGGAGAATGCGCGGGTATGCGGAGAATTCCTTGGCGATGGTCTGGTTGAAGACACGTCCCTGCGGGGTGAGTAAAATGATCGGGGTGTTTGATTCAGGTTCGGGCGGGGAAAGAGGCGCAGCCCGTCCGAGAACAGTTTCGATGGCTTCGAAGACTGGGTCTGGTTTCATCACCATACCGCCGCCGCCGCCGTAGGGCGTGTCGTCTGTGGTGTGGTGTTTATCGTGTGTGTAATCTCGAATGTTGTGTACGTCTACATTAATTAATCCGCGCTCGCGTGCGCGTTTTAAAATGCTGGTTTCAAGATAGGAGGGGAAGACTTCCGGGAGCAGTGTGAATACGTCAAATTGCATAAGACGATTCTAGCATAATAAGAACTAAATTAGAATTTGAAAAAGCCCGCTTGACTGTGCTTTCCTGCGGATGGTAATATGAATGCATGTATCTTAGAGGAAGTAAATGGAGTATGAACCGCAAGCGGACGCGGCCAAACTGGTTCCGCATTATTTTGCTTAGCCTGCTCGTGCTGGGCGGTGCGTACGTGAATCGATTTATCATCCCCACGCAGGCATCGCCGTTCGTGGATACGCCCACGCCCACGCGCGCGCCCGAATCTTATGTCACCGAAGCTCAGGAATATTTTCAGCAGGGAAAATTGCTGTCTGCGATCGATGCTTACAAGCAGGCGATCATTGCCCGCCCGGAAGATGCCACAACCCATATTGCGCTCGCACGCGTGCAAGTATGGGCTGGACAATATAAAGACGCCAAGACCAGCGCAGAGGATGCGCTTTTGCTCAGCCCCGATAATTCGATGGCGCATGCAGTGCGCGCCTGGGCTTTGGATTTCCTGGGCGAATATCTGGATGCTGAATCCAGCATCAAACGCGCGCTCGAACTGGATCCGAACAATGCGCTTGCACATGCCTATCATGTGGAGATCCTTGTAGATTCCTATTACAACGGCACTGGCTCTTTTGAAGGAATTGAGCTGGCTATTGAAAAATCGAAAGTGGCTATTTCACTCGACCCCGCCGCGTTGGAAACCCGCCGCGCACGCGGAATTATTTTGGAAGCCACACAAAATTACGAAGAGGCCATCCGCGAATTTCAAGCCGCGATCGATCTCAATGGCAACATCCCAGACCTGCACATTTCCCTTGGAAATAATTATCGCGCGCTTGGCATTTACGATCAGGCAGTGGAACAATACACACTTGCAGATGCGCTCAACCCGGATGACCCCACGCCCGATCTGTTGATCTCGCGCACGTATGCCACCATCGGTGAATATGCAAAAGCCATGCAATATGCCGAGTCTGCGGTGGAGAACAACCCTGCCGATGCGAACCTGCGCGGCAACCTGGGCGTGATGTATTACCGCAATTTGTATTGGCCTGAATCGATCATTGAATTTGACTATGTGGTCAATGGCGGTTTCACTGAAGACGGCCAGCCAATTGAGGCTATTAATCTTGTCCCCAACTCGCCGCGTATCGCGGAATATTATTTTACGTATGGCCTTGCTCTTTCGCGCGTGAACCGTTGCGGCGAAGCATTGCCTGTTGCGCAGGCCATTCTTGCGCGCATCCCTGCTGATGAACTTGCTGTGGAAAATGCAAACGTGATCATCGACCGCTGCAAGCAGAATCTGGAGACGACGCCAGAACCGCTTCAAACCCCGACCGAAGAAGCTGTTCCTGCTGCGACGGAGGCTCCTCTCGAAGGCACCTCCACCCCTGCCCAATGAACGTATATAAAAAACGCGCGATCTTTAACCGTCGCAATGAATCCAGTGTCTACCGCATGTTCTTCTGGGTTGTTTTTATCCTTGGAGGCATCTGGCTGATCCGCTCTGTACAGCAGGGAGATGTGAAGCCGTTGTTTTTGCCGACTGCCACGCCCACCCGTTTTGCGGAATCCTACGCACTGGAAGGGGATGCGCAATTTACGGCGGGTCAACTGGAAGCGGCCATCGCGGCATATCGTGAAGCTACAAATGTGGACCCCAATAATGCCGAAGTATGGGCAGAGTTGGCGCGTATTCAAACCTACTCCTCTGCATTGCGCACAAGTGACGCGGAGATCAAAGCCAGGCTTGCAGAAGCGGTTGAGTCTGCCAAAAAAGCTGTTGAAGTTAACCCTGATGACAGCTACGCCCACGCAGTCTACGCCTTTGCATTAGACTGGAGCGCCAGTTGGGCAGGCGACCCACGTGAAGTACAGTCTCTGCTGACCGATGCAAACAATGAAGCGGTGCGTGCTTTGCAGTTGGATAACTCCAATACACTGGCGCAGGCTTTTTACGCCGAAATTTTAGTAGATCAGCAAAAATGGGATCAGGCTCAAAAGAATATTGAGCAGGCGCTGGCAAGCGATTCCTCTCTTATGGATGTTCATCGCGTCAATGCCTATGTGCTGGAGTCTTTTGGTCAATACGCACTTGCGATCGAGTCATATGACCGTGCCATCGCGATCGCCCCGAACCTGAGTTTCCTGCATCTGCGTGCGGGTGCAAATTACCGCCGCCTCGCATTTGACAGTCCCAACGAGGAAGTTCAGACCCAGCTTTATGAAAAGTCACTTGAGTACTTCGCTCAAGCGGCACGTATCAATACTCAATTGGGCGTGGAAGATCCTGTGCCTTATCTTTCGATCGCGAAGACCTATTCTCAAATGGGACAGTTCTTCATCGCTATTCGTAACGTCCAAAAGACGATTGAGTTTCAGCCTGATAACGCGGTTTTTTATGGCGAGTTGGGCGTGTTGTATCATAAGAATCGTAACTATGAGACGGGTATCCTCGCGCTCGAATGTGCCATCCGTGGCTGCACGGCAGAACAATCCTGCCCTGCCCGTGGCGACTGCGGCACGAACGATGTCCCAGCCGAGGTGGTAGGGTTGCCTCTCTCTGCCTCCACTGTGTATTACTATGATATCTATGCATCTGAGTTGGCAGCCTTGAGCACCCCCAAGCAGAATTATTGCACTGAAGCATTGGATATCGCGAATATTATCGAAGCCTCTGAATATGACAGCGACCCGAACATTGCCGCAGATATTGTGGTGGTACGCAGCATTTGCAGTTCAGTGACTGATACTGACGCCACTGCAACGACTGAACCCGTCATGACTGATGAGACGGCAACGCCAACCGTAACTCCTTGATCTTTGGTTTTGCTTCATTAACTCACCTTACGCGCATCTAAGCGTGATTCCCTGAGCGTTACGAAGGGTCTCTGAGGTAATCGTAGAGGTTCTTCGCTACGCTCAGAACGACACTGCGTAGTTAACATAAAAACTCTCCGACGAATTAATTCGTCGGAGAGTTTTTATGGATTACCTTTTACAATGTAATTACTTGTTTATCCAAAGTGCCTGTCAGGTCGTAGGCCATGGCGCCAGTAATTCTCACGGGGACGATATCGCCGATCTTGGCGTTGCCTTCCACGAATACCATGCCGTCAATTTCGGGGGCATCGCGGTATGAGCGGCCAATTGAAATGCCATTGTCAAAGCCTTCGATCAACACATCCAGAACCTTGCCAACGTAGGATTGATTGACTTGCAGGGAGATGTTTTGCTGTGTTTCCATCAACTGTTCGTAACGGGCTTGTTTCACATCTGCGGGCACGGGGTCTCCAAGTGGCTCGGAGGTAGTGCCAGGCTCAAAGGAAAACTGGAATGCTCCCACACGGTCGAAGCGGATCTCGTTCACAAAATCCAACAGGGCTTGATATTCCTCATCTGTTTCGCCAGGATACCCAACCATGAACGTGGTGCGAATGGACAGGTCCTTCACGGTCGCGCGCATCTTCTCAAGTGTTTTGTGTACCCAGTCAATATTGGAGGGACGTTTCATGCGATACAAAGTTTTGGGATGCGCATGTTGGAGTGGCATATCGAGATAAGGCAGGATCTGTTTGCGTGTTGCCATCACTTCAATGAGACGGTCGGTGACATACCCAGGGTAGGCATACATCACACGCATCCAATCCATGTCTGGAACTGCATCGGTTAGTTGTTCAAGCAAAATGGCGAGGCCGTCTTTCATGCCCAGATCGTGACCATAATCAGTGGTGTCCTGCGCGATCAATACCAATTCGCGCACGCCCGCATCCCGTAATTGACGGGCTTCCTTAATGATCGCTTCGATCGGGCGGGAGACTGCTGTGCCTTTGATGAGCGGGATCGCGCAGAACGCACAGGGACGGCGGCAGCCATCCGCAACTTTGATATAGGCGCTTGCGCCCGCCACGCTCACACGCATCGCGTCATGCTCATCAGTGCCGACGGTCTTCACTTCAAGCGGCAGGTGATATAACGGCTCGGGATGTGCCGTTTTGCGTACTTCACTGACCACCTGCACAATATCCATCCAGCGGCGCGTGCCGAGGATGCCGTCGATGCCAGGGACTTTTTGCGCCACTTCCACGCCGTAGCGTTGCGTGAGGCAGCCCGCTGCGATCAAGACCTGTCCATCGCGTTTTGATTCGGCAAGCTCACCCAGCACACGCAGAGACTCTGCTTTTGCAGGCCCGATAAAACCGCAAGTGTTGACGATCAACACAGACGCGTTTTCAGGGTCTTCGGTCGAGAGATACCCGTCACGGATTAATAACTGTGCCATCGAATCTGAATCGACGGTATTTTTTGCGCAGCCTAATGAAACTAAATGAAATGTGTTTTTCGTCACGGTTGATTCCTAACTTTAAAATTGACAATGAATTTTTTATTGAACTTCTTCAGCCACAGCAGTGGCCGTGGGTGTGATCGTAAATGTGGGCGTACTGGTTACCAGCGGTGTATTGGTGGCCGTTGGAGGAACCGTGGCCGTGGGTGTTACCACGCCGTCCACAGTATACACGCGGCTGGCTACTTCACCTATACCGCCCATCAAACCCAGGTCGCGCCCGTTGTATGAAATACGCAAAGCGGCGGCGTTACCCGTCAGAATTTCTATCTGATCGAAGGCCTCGTAATACTGTGTTTCGCGCGGAGAGATGCGGCCTTCAAATACAACTTCGCCATCCACACTCACGCGGATGAAAGTTCGTTCCACAGCAAAAACGCTGATCGAGATATTGGCATCATTGCTCAAAGTGGGAATGCCCTCCGCGGCAGGCGCTGTGGATACCAGCGTCTCGTTCACAGGAATAAAAGTGGCATTTGGAGAAGGCGTGGGCAGCGGCCCGCTTGCCAGCACATCCACAATGGATGGGGCGGTGGCTTGCGCGTTCTGTTCTTCCCGCGTGCTGATCACACGTCCAAACCCCCAGACAGCCAGCGCAAGGAGGATCGCGATCATCATGATCCCGAAGATCAAGTCGCCTGCAATGAAACTGCGCAGGATCGGCATGGACGTTACTACTTCTGTTTGGATCTGCTCGCGTGGTGTTTCAGAATATTTTTCAAATCGACGTGCCTGTAATGCGTCTGCGAATCTTAACATGACCGCATCCACATCCAGATCTAAAAATGTGGCGTAGTTTGCCAGCATGCCGCGCATTTGCACAGGCGACGGCAGTTTTTCAAACTGGCCTTCTTCCAACGCCTTGATGAACACGGCCCGCAAACGCGTGTGCCGTTCCACTTCATCATATGTCAGGCTGATCAATTCGCGGCGTTCGCGCAATTGCTGGCCGATCTCCGCGAGGATCGCATCCGCAGGCAGCAAGGGCGGAACCTGCACGGTTTTGGCTTCCTGCACATACTCAAGTGTGGATGCCGATGTGGGTCTCTTGAAAATCTTTTGGATGAACGCAGTCAGTCTTTCACGCAGATTTTGCTGCGCTTCATTCTTAACCTCAACCTGCTCCACCTCAACAGGCAGATTCTCGTCTGCGGCTTTTGCTTCTGTCACTTCTGGCTGTGGGGTCTGTGGTTCATTGTTTAATTCAACAGGTGTGACGGGAAGAATTTCTTCTTCGATTATTTTTTTCTTGCGTCCGCGTGTTTTTGGTTTTTCGATCTCAATAGGTGCTTCTTCAATTGCGGTAACCGTCTCTTCGATCTTTTCTTCAATGACTGGAGTCGGTTCTTCTGTTGGGAGAATGCTGGTTTCAAGCTCGGGCGTGGAAACTGGTTTTCGAAGGCGAGCCAGCCACACGGTCCAGAAGGGAAGCGGTTTTTTATCTGCAGTTGAATCAGTTAATGAAGGCAGGTCGGTTTCAATGAGATTAACTTGCGGCAATGGCCCGCTGACTTCTTCAGGCGGGGGGGCGTTGCGCTGCATTTCAGCGATGACTTCATCGATGTTGATGTTGAGGTATTCAGAGTAGTTGCGCAGAAAGCCGCGCCCTTGCGCAGCAGACGGCATTACAGAGTAATCATCAGCTTCCAATGCCTGCAGGAAGACGGTGCGAATGCGCGTTTCTTCAGCCGCTTTTTCAAGCGTGAGATAACGATCTTCGCGTGCCTTTTTTAGTCGTTGGCCGATTGTGATTGACATGGTTCTATTTTAATCTGAAATAAAAAGGGTGACAGTCACCCTGTAAGGTGCTGTCACCCGTGTTTACATTGGTGATGAAGCTGCTATTCTGCGGCTTCTGCTTCAGCAGCGGGCGCGGCAGGTTCAGCAGGTGCTGTTTCTTCTTTTGTCTTGCGGGCTGTCTTGGCGGCAGCTTTTTCAGCTTTTTCTGCTTCTTCGGTTGCGGCCATTGCGCTTTCGAGGGTTTCACCATCGCGGTGGACAATGATCTTCACTTCAGGAACAAGATCCATGGTGAGGCGAACGCGGGCGATGAATTCACCGAGGTTGCGGATGGGCTGCATATCCACTTGCTGGCGCTTGACTTCGAAACGAACTTTTTCGGAGATGGCGGTGGCTACATCTTGTGTGGTGATGGAACCATAAAGTTTGCCAGTGTCACCTGCTTTGGCAGGGAAGGCAACGACCACGCCTCTGATCTCGTCGGCAAGTCCCTTGAGTTCCTGGTTTTGGGAGGTGCGGCGAATTTCGGCCTGGCTTTTGATCTTCTGAACCTGCTTGAGTGCGCCTTCTGTGGCGAGCACGGCAAGTTTCTGGGGGATGAGGAAGTTGCGGCCATAGCCGTC
>JAVBXV010000236.1 GCA_030824405.1 Anaerolineales bacterium
GAGCAAAAGTTTTTGGCATTCGAATGATCTACGCCCTGCCGATGATCATTTTGTTCGCGCCGCTTTTTCTTGGTTCTTTTGCGATGCCCTTCATGATGGACGGCTCGAACGGTTCTGAAGTCAGCCCGTTCTTTCTGGTTTTCATGGTCATCTTCGCAGGTTCCATGTGTCTGCTCATTCCACTCTCCATTGCAATTGCGGTTATCGTCCCTGCGGCGGAACTGCATGCAATAGACAAAAATGATTTTTCTGCAGGCTTTCGCATCCGTGAATGGTGGGCGATCTTCCGCGCCAACATGGGCGGGTTTCTGGCGGCATTCGGCATCTATTACGCTGCATCCATAGTCATGGGACTTGTATTCCAATTACTGATGGTCACGCTCGTTCTTGCCTGCCTCCTGCCTATTCTTATCCCTGCCCTGACTACGTACATGGCGCTTATTATGTACGTCACCATTGCACAGGCGTATAGAGATGGCAAGGCAAAACTTGCACTAACAGAGTTAGCCCCAGCACAGTAAAAATATCCACTTAATAAAAAAAACAGGCTGCAGTATAAACTGCAGCCTGTTTTTTTTATTTCAAGATCTGAAACAAATTACTGTAATCATCGGTCCACAACGGGAGGGAGGATCGGTAACCGTCAAATGAAATTGCATGAGACATAATCGCAGGAACATCCAGCATGGACGGGTTTCGCGCCAACAGCACCCACTCCGAAGGAAACCCATCCTCTTCAGTTTGAAGGACTCTATTGATCTGGATGATCGCAAGTCCGTTTTCCTGTGCAACTTTCCAAAGAACAGGCCGAAGATCCAAATGGCGATTTGAAATATGCGCGGCGATCACCCCATCTGGAGACAGGTGCTCCAGATACAGATCAAAAGCTTCTTGAGTGACCAAATGGATCGGGATGGAATCACTGCTAAACGTATCCAAGACTAGCACGTCAAAATTCTGACCCTGGCCAGATTTCAATTCCTGCTCCAGAGAGATGCGCGCATCGCCAGTGACCACAGACACATCGGCCTTGCTGTCACTTAAGAATGTAAAATAACCGCCATCGCCTTCGGCCAGATCAACCACCACGGAGTTGATCTCATAGAAACGGTAGACATCGCCCGTCTCTGCATATCTCGCCACCACACCAGCGCCCAGCCCCAGCACGCCCACCCGCAACCCTTGTCCATGCTTGGGATGGTTGAGCAGCAAAAGCCCAACGCCGCTGTCTTCCACATAATAAGTAGTTGGCCGTGGACGGTCGTCAAGGTATTGAATACCATGCACGGTTGCTCCATGCACCATGGCAACTGCATTCCCGTCCCACTCGCGCACACGGATGACCCCATAAAAATTTCTTTCCACGAATAAGTCTTTCTGGTTTTGATTCAAAGCCAAAGACAAAAGAATACTGCCGATCAAAAAAGATAAACTCAGCACACGAGCCTGCAGGCCCGCTTTTGCTGTCCATTGCGGCAGCAGCATCACGACCAGCAAAATAGCCGTCAGTAACCAGCCAAGATAAAACTCCCAATATCCTTTGAACAAAAATGGAGCAACCAAATTCACAAAGATGCCGCCCACTGCGCCGCCGATTGAAACCATCAAATAAAAACTTGTCAAATGGTCGGCGTGCGGACGTAAACGGTACAACTCGCCATGACAGATCATGCAAGCCAGAAACAACAGCAGGTTATAAGCCGCGATCTGCACCAGAACATTCAATGTGCCTGCCTGAGTCATCACCCATAACACCGCCAGGCTCGTCAGGCTGAAAAGCAAAGCATAGACACGGCGCTCATACCAGCGGCTGTCTGAAAATGCCAGAATAAACGAGAGCAGATAGATCGCAAGTGGAACGATCCACAAAAACGGAATGACCGCAACTTCCTGCGATATCTGATTGGTCACAGACAAAAGAAACAAGGAGGCAGTTCCGCTCAACACGATCCACAACACACGTAACGCGGAAGACGGCGCAGTGCTAACAGGCGCGTGAGACGAATCCACTTTTCCTTCGCCAGCCCGAGAACTCAACCAGCCCACGACCAGCGCGAAGAGCACAAAGCCGCCAGACCATACCCAACCCTGTTGACGCAGGGTTAACACAGGCTCGATCAGCACAGGATACGCCAACAGCCCAAGCAGCGAACCAGTATTCGACAATGCGTACAAACGCGCGTAAGACTGTTCAGGATAAATGCGACTGAACCATGCCTGCATCAAGGGGCCGTTTGCGGCGAGTACAAAATATGGCAAACCCACCGAAATCGTCAGCAACAAAAATATATACGGTATCGGGAAATCAATAGTAGACGGACGCATGTTGAGGGAAGGCGTGATCGGTGAAGGCCAGAGAAAGCCAAGCACAATAAGAAAGAGTACCGAAACACCCACCAAAATAGTATGAACCCGTCCCTGATGGGCACGCCGCACAACCCAAGCTGCGTAGGCATATCCGCCTGTCAACAGCACTTGAAAAAACAACATGGCTGTAGACCAAACTGCAGGGGTACCGCCAAACCACGGCAAAATAAAACGCCCGATCATCGGCTGTATCTGAAACAATAAAAAGGCAGAAAGAAAAATACTAACAGCAAAATTTATCATCATAAACTCCACGCACCATTTTATGTAAAATCACTTAAAATCTCATTCACAAATCTGAAAGGACATTCCATCTCATGCGCCCCCTCGAAATCGTCATCCCATTATTGATCGCGCTCTACCTGCTCTGGCCTCATCCGCGCCCAATTGCAATTCGGCTCGCGCCCGCACTCGCACTCATCGTTACTTTAATCCATTTTACAGTTGAGGGATACCGCTGGCAAATGATCCCGCTCTACGCGCTGACATCTTTACTTGCGATCAGCAGCCTGATAAAAATATTTGGCGCAAGCGACTGGTCAACCACCGCATCATACTCGACCTTTGTCCTGCTTCTGCTTTCTACGGCATTACCGATCCTTTTGCCTGTTCCAAAGATCGCAACCCCAAACGGACCCTACAAAGTAGGCACATCCATCTTTGAAATGCTGGACGAATCTCGCCAGGAAATCTATTCAGGAAAAGATGAGCCGCGCCGTTTTCTTGTGCAGGTCTGGTATCCCGCAGACGTGACAGCTCAGGATGAACGCGCGCTATGGATGTCCAATGCAGACATCTACGCACCTGCGATCGCAACATACATTGATCTGCCGTCATTTTTTCTCAACCATCTTGAATTGGTTGAAATGCCAGCCTACAAAGATGCTCAAATTGTAAATGCAGATGGCACATTCCCCGTTATTTTGTTTTCGCATGGCTGGAACGGTTTCAATGCACAAAACACAGGTCAGGCCATTGAACTCGCCAGCCACGGATATGTAGTGGTTGGCATTCAGCACACCTATGGAGCAGTCATCACAGTGTTCCCAGATGGTACAGTAGCGCCCAACAACCCGTCTGCTTTGCCAGAAGATGACAATGATCCAAACTACGAAGAGGTGGCACGCGTACTGGTCGATCAATGGGCTGGGGATATGTCTTTCGTGCTGAATCAATTATCAGATTGGGACAATGAAGCGAATAATTCCTACTTCCAAACTTTAGACATGGAGCGCGTCGGAGTCTATGGACATTCCACAGGCGGCGGCGCGGCCATCCAGTTTTGCGGCACAGACCTGCGCTGTAAAGCAGTGCTCGGCATGGATCCGTTCATGCGGCCTGTTTCGGCAGAGGTGATCGAGGGCGGCGTTCCACAACCATCTTTCTTTATGTTTAGTCAAAACTGGGCAGATCAAGTGGATAGTAAAAATAATCAACTGTTCAATACATTTTACCCAGCTCTTTCAGAGAACCGCGGCGTGATCGTAATTTCGGGAACAAAGCACTTTGACTTTAGCGACCTGCCATTACTTTCACCCATTGCACCGCAGTTGGGTTTGAAGGGGCCGCTCAAAGGCAGCCGCGTGACAGAGATCGTAGATGCGTATTTGTTGGATTTTTTTGAAATGACCTTGAATGAAAAACCATCTGAATTATTTGACGGCGATTTTACAGAGTTTCAAGAAGTAAAGGAGAGAAATTGAAGATGAATAAAAAGCGTATATCAATGATCTTTCTTGTAATTGGAATGTCGGCGCTCGTGATCGGCATGATCATCGACAACACTATTTTTTCCTATGCGGCAATCGTATTCGTATTCCTTTCTCTGATCCTTGGCGGCCGATGGATGAGGCCGAGAAAAAACAATCGCAAGTTGTAAAAGGTATTGGAATTAAGCATCATCCCGCCGTATAATATGGACAGGCGGAATTCGACGAAACCGTGGCGATGACAGGGAAATATCAATAGAGGAAATCGTATGGCTACAAACATTAAAATTATTGACGTTTACTCCGAAAATAGAATTTCTTTTGAACAGATCGTTGCTGATGGATTTACCGGCATCATCTTCAAGGCAGGCCAGGGTACATGGCCAGATGTGCCGCGTGTGCATGCCACATGGTGGCAGGATGCAAAATCTGTCGGGTTGATGCGCGGCTGGTACTGGCTCAAAGATGCAAGATATAAACCCAGCCTCGAATTTGATGCACTTCAAAGAGCCACAGGTCTGGATTTTGGCGAACTTGGCATGTGGGTCGATGTTGAGAAACCCGTCATCACCATGAAAGACCGTGACTATAACCGCCTGCCATATCGTGGATATAAATTTGTATACGATCTGATGTATCGCATCCAACAATCAGGGGCAAGCGGATTCAATGAAAGACTGCCAGGTGTATACACCAGTCCTGGTGCATTCAAATTGATCCTTGGCCCTGCATCCAGCGAAGCACAGATGTGGTTTGCGCAGGCGCCTTTATGGACCGCACAATACTACTGGTTCTACCGTGAAGGAATCAGCAGACCTGTGATGTATGGAAAGTGGCAAAAAGAAATCTGGTGGCAATATCGCGAGAATCCAGATCACAACATTTTCAATGGAACACAAGCCGAATTCAAAGCTTTCCATTCCTTTGATTACACACCGCCCACACCCACTCCGCCTGCTCAATTTCCACGCCTTATCGTTATTACACAAGCCGCTGTCAATGGCCTGCGTGTTCGCGGCGGCCCCGGCACAACATTTCCTGTGGTGGATTTTTTGCGTCCAAATGACCGCGAAGAGGCCAGCGAACTCGTTGAGATCGAAGGAAATGAATGGGTAAAAATAGGCACCGCGCGCTGGATCGCCAAAGAATTCAACGGAATTGTTTACGCAGAATGGACCACTTAACAAAGATCAATACATCATCAAGTTGCAATACTTGGGACGGACGGAAAGGAATAAAATAAAGCCATGAATGCCCCTCAACAAGGCTATCTTCTTGTTGTAGAAGATATTCCTGATATTCTAAGCCTGATGGACGCGACCCTGAAATTCAAGGGATACCGCGTCATGACCGCCACCAATGGACAGGAAGCGCTTGAGCTTATCCAAAAGGAACACCCGGCAATCGTCATCACCGATATCCTGATGCCAAAAATGGACGGGTTCAGCCTTGTCCATCACCTGCGCATCAACCCCGAGACCCGTAATATTCCAGTGGTATTCCTTTCCGCCACGTATGTTGCCCCTGAAGACAAGGCCTTTGCGCTCGAGATCGGGGTTACCCGATTCATCGAAAAGCCCATCAACCTTGACAATTTTATTTCAACGATCACAGAACTCTTAACACAAGGCGTACACGACGGCGCAGCCCTCCTAAAAGAATTGGATTTCTATGAAGGCTACCGTCAACGGCTAAAGATCAAATTGGAACAAAAAGCTGTACAGATCGCCCGAATTGAACGGCTGCTGGAAACCCTGCCAGAAGAAGAGAGACCATCTTTTAATGACTCCCTGCTTCTAGCCGTAAATGAACGTGAAGAAATCCGCACCCTACTCGATGAAATACAGGATCATATCTCGCCGATCATGATTTCATACCCCGACGAAACGCCTCCTGCGCCACCGACAGCTGAATAAAAAGATCCCACACATTTCTCCACCCGATATTGTTCATCTCAAGATAAAAAATACAGACCACTGCCTTATTGCAGTGGTCTGTATTCATATACATTTACGATGCCGCAGAACAGATCTTATTTACTCAAACGCATTTTGTGTCTAGCCTGCGCCGCACGGAAAATACGGTGAAAGAATTCCTTGTATCCATCTCGATCATACAGGATCATATAATCTGCAGGGCCGTATTCCTTGGGCTCAAGCATAATGGCAGGGTTCGGATTGATCTCCAGAATGAACAACTCCCCTTTTTCATTCATACGAATATCGCAACGCCCATAACCAGAAATACCCATGGCTATGAACATACGTCTACCAGTATCTTGAAGACGGGTCGCCAACTCAGAGTCGGTTACTTCTTTGAAATCAAAAGGCACATCGTAATTCCACTTGATATCGGTATGCCAGAATTCCTCATTGGGAGGAAAGATCAATTCTGCAGGCGGGTACACGAACGGCTGATTGAGATCATCAGCATTATCCACCACCAGCACATTGAACTCCTTGCCAACGATAAATTCCTCCATGCGTGCCGCGCCAAACTCGGAGCAAATACGCTCCACTTGCTCAAGAACCTGCTCAAGATTCTCCGCCCGTGATTCTTTGATCATGCCCATGCTTCCATAGCTCTTCGGGTGTTTGACCATCACAGGGAAACGAAGATTCTTGACCAACTCCTCCGCTTCTGCGGTATTTTTTACCTGATAGCCTCTGGCGAAGCCAACCCCATTCGCATCAGCAATGGCCTGCATTTCTTCGCGGGTGGGGTCAAAGCAACGCGAGTCCGCGCCTGTGAACGGGAGCTTAAGTTCTTCAAGCGCCTCAACTACTTCAATAGCTTGATACCCAATTAGATCGTCCTCTTCGTCTTCAAACTCATACCCTTCACACATATTCAGGAAAAGGTCAAATTTTTTACTTTCTGCCAGCGCACGGATCTTGTCCATAACGGGAGCAGTCATGGTCACCATTTGCCATTCAAAATCCTTAATGTATGGAGCGGGATTAAAATCTTCGATCTTTTCATCTGAGAGAATACAAACACGCATAAAATCACCTCTTTTCAGTTGCGACATTATCATATAAAACCATCATCCACACAATGTTTGAGGCAACAAAAAAGAGCAATTCATCATTGCTCTTTTTTTATTTATGTTGTTTCTGTAACCTTCCGAATACTGCGTGGCTGTTCGGTATCATACCCTTTTGCCCGCGTCAGATGATATGCCATCAATTGTGCAGGGAGAATGGTAACCAAAGGGGAAAGCCATTCTGGAACATCCGCAGGGATCGTCAATGGCACCTGGGCGAGAGAAAGTGCCCTCTTGTCATTCGAGATGACCATCAACTCAGCAGAGATATCA
>JAVBXV010000116.1 GCA_030824405.1 Anaerolineales bacterium
TCCTGAGCATAGGCTGCCGTACCAAATAAAGAAAGAACCATTACTAAAAACATGACAATACTAAACTTTTTCACACGGGCTTTGTTCATATATTCTCCTATAAATAATAATAAAAAATGATCCAGAAGGAGATTTTATACCTTCCAGACCATCATTGTCAACAATCCAAACGGGGGATACGTTTTATTAAAATAGGATACGCTACAATTTTTCAACCACCCAAAAATGGGACAGCCCCAACCCTTTGAGAGGTGTGGCTTCAAGGAACTGCAAAACAGCACGCAGGAATTTCCCCAACACGCCAAAACGCACAATGATATTGTCGTACGCGCCAAAGATGACTGTGCGTTCAATGAACTTCACCTGCAAGCCATCAAACAATTTCTGCATATCACGCCTTGAATACACGCGCACATGCGGGGCGAGTTTATCGCGCAACATGCGCGGCAAATAATTTATGAATGGTTTATTTCCAAAATAATATTTTCCGTTCCAATACACGCCATGTGTTTCAAACGGATAACCGCGGTTCGGGCAAAAGATAACTGCGCGCCCACCAGGTTTCAACACGCGGATCATTTCCTGAACCGCAGCACGATCATCTTGAACGTGTTCGATCACTTCGTGGCTGAGGAGCAGATCAAAGGTTGAGTCAGGAAGCGGAATGAATTCGCCTGCCGCATTAAATATTTCTTTTGAACGGAGGCGGGCTTCGACGGCACGTTCAAAGTCATATTCCAGACCGATCACGCGAGCGCCGAGGCCTGTCAGCTTTTCAACGTACATTCCCACACCACATCCATTTTCCAATACGGCACCGTGAATGCGTTCTTCCGCAACACGCGCGATCATATCCAAACGGCGTTGTTGGCCTGCACGCCATACATAAGAAGGTTCGCCGCGCAATGCGGCTTTAGTGAAGTCTCTTTCATTCATGGTTGTCGATTATACCTTGCGCCATCCATGCCTCTATGCTAGAATCCCAAGCGCACGAGAACCCAATACTGAAAGCACCGAAAAGTGGGCAACCCCCACTTTTCTGCTTGTAAATAGGAGTTAAGGGAGCAGGAAGCATGACAAAGAACGAGTTTGCTCTAGCATTCAACGAAATATTGGAAGATAAACAACTCGCCAAAGAGGTGATTGTTGCTGCAATTGAGTCAGCAATGGTTTCTGCATATCGGCGGGCTGTGAACGCGTCCACTGCACAGCATGTAGAGGCGAAGCTTGACCCTGATACGGGAAAAGTTACCGTGTATGCTGAGAAGGAAGTGGTCGAGGATATTATCGATGACCGCACAGAGGTTTTGCTGGAGGAAGCCCGCAAGGTGAATCCTGAAGCACAACTGGATGATATGGTGATCGTGGAAACCACCCCCGCAGACTTTGGCCGTGTGGCCGCACAGACTGCGCGTCAGGTGATCCAGCAACGTATTCGCGAAGCTGAACGTTCCAATCAGATGCAATATTATGAACGTCAGGTTGGTGAGATCGTTTCAGGTTTGGTGCAAGCCACCAACGCCCAGGGCGCCACCATCGGTTTGGATATGAAGGCCGAAGGGGTAATGCCCAACAACCAGAAAATCCCAGGCGAACGCTTGAAATTACACGATCGTATTCGTGCAGTAGTAATGGAAGTGAAGGATGGTTCCCGTGGACCGCAGATCGTTCTGTCCCGCGCTCATCGCAACTTCCTGCGCCGCCTGCTTGAAAACGAAGTTCCTGAAATTTATCATGGCATCGTTGAGATCCGCGCGATCGCTCGTGAACCAGGAGCACGCGCCAAGGTGGCAGTCTCTGCCACACAACCAGGGATCGATCCTGTTGGCGCATGTGTGGGTATCAAGGGTGTGCGTATTCAGGCCATCGTAAAAGAATTACACGATGAAAAGATCGATATCATCCAATGGGACCCAGACCCAATTGTTTATATTTCCAAGGCCATCAGTCCCGCACGTGTGACAGGTGTGTATCTTTCTGATGAAGAAAGCGCCCGCACTGCCACTGTTGTCGTTGGTGAAGATCAACTAAGCCTCGCCATTGGCCGTGATGGACAGAATGCGCGTTTGGCCGCCAAGCTTACTGGCTGGCGCATCGATATCAAGTCCCTTTCTGAATCTGCAAGCGATACGCTTCATAAATTCCAGAATAATCCTGATCTTCTTGAAATGCTGCCCGCTGCGGTGGAGTCTATTCCGCAGATCCAGGAAATTCTGGGCAAGAAGGCTGAAGGTCGCCCGATCACTCCAGAAGAGTACAGCACCCTTTCCCAGTTTGTTGACCGTGTGGAACGCCGCACTACTCAAATTAAGGAAGACGCGGTTCGCGCCGAGGAAGAAAGATCCACTGCTGCCCGCGCAGATATCCCATCTGCTGCGTTCAAAATGTCATTGGATCAGGCCAATCTTAAGGAACACATCTTCAATATCCTTACCGAGGCCGGCTTTGAAACCATTGGCGATCTGATGTTTGCCATCAAGACCAACCCGAATAAGGTGTTGGGTCTGGCTGGTATTGGCTCAAAAGCCATGCAAACCATTGAAGAAACCCTCGCGGCACTCCCCTTCCCTGAACCTGTTGTTGCCGAGCCTGCTGTAGTTGAGGCAGAAATCCCTGCAATCGAAGGGGTTATCGAAGAGATCGCTGTTCCAGCTGAAGAATTACCTGTGGGCAAAAAGCAGGCTGAGGCTAAGAAAGAAGCGAAACGTCACGTCGAAGAAGAAGTGGAGAATGAGTTCGCCAAAGATGGCGTCTCTCTCGATGAATTATTCAAGATGAAGCCTGAAGTCTTCCAGACTGCAGCTGCTGATGAAGAAACTTCTGACGACAAGAAAAAGGGTAAAAAGACCAAGAAGAAGGGTGTTTCCCTTGAGTTTGACGAAGGTCTTGGCGAGGTTGTTGGCCGCAAGAAGCACAAGCGCGGCGACGATGCTGGCGGCGAAGGCTGGGAAGAGTAAGCCCTCCTCTATTATGAGGAGAGGAATGAACCAAAGGTGACCAAGAAACCTGCTCCACGCGTAAAACACGTACCCCAGCGGACCTGTGTGGGATGCCGCGAAACCCTGCCAAAGAGGCAAATGATACGGGTTGTCCGTACTGCCGAAGGGGTACGTGTAGACCAAACCAGTAAATTAGCTGGAAGGGGTGCTTATTTACATGATCGCCGCGAATGTTGGGAACGCGGTTTAAGAGGCGGGCTGGCGCATGCACTCAAAGCTGAATTAAATGCTGAGGACCGTGCCCACCTGGAAGATTTTATGAATTCTCTGCCAAAAGATGCAGGGACCAACCAGTAGCACTATGTGAACGAATAGCCACTCGCTCACAGGCTTCTCGTTGGAATGGTTTTTATAGCGGACCAGTGTATTACTGACCCGCAGACTAGCAAGGAGGTGGCCTATGAGTAACAACGGACACAAGATAGAATTACCATCCAGTATCGTGATACGCGATCTGGCGCAAATGATCGAAAAAAGCCCTATTGATCTCATTAAAAAATTGATGACGAACGGCGTAATGGCGACTATTAATCAGTCGGTGGATTTTGACACCGCCGCGATTGTAGTGGCCGAATACGGCTTTGAAGCAGTTCCTGAAGTTATCGAAGAAGCAAGCAAGGAAGAGGCTGGCGAAGTACCCCTCTGGCGTCAGATGATCGCCGGGGAAGATGGCGCACAGTTGAAGCCACGCCCCCCTGTCGTGACCATTCTTGGTCATGTGGATCACGGCAAGACCAGTCTCCTGGATGCCATTCGCTCCACCGAAGTGGCAGCGGGTGAAGCAGGCGGCATTACCCAGCATATTGGTGCATATCAGGTTGAGAAGAAAGGACGTTTGATCACGTTCCTCGATACTCCTGGACATGCAGCGTTTACTCAAATGCGAGCACGCGGCGCACAAGGCGCGGATATTGTCGTTCTCGTGGTTGCCGCAGACGATGGTGTGATGCCGCAAACCCGCGAGGCCATTGCGCATGCAAAAGCCGCACGGGTACCGATCATGGTGGCACTCAATAAAATCGATAAAGCCAACGCCAACCCTGACCGCGTAAAGCAGCAACTCGCCGAATTGGAACTGGTCCCTGATGATTGGGGCGGCAGTACCATGGTGGTGCCTGTTTCTGCAAAACAAAAACAGGGCATTGACGATCTGCTCGAAGGCATTCTCCTCGTTGCAGACAGCGTTGAGATCAAAGCCAACCCAAATGGAAAAGTAATCGGCACCGTTATTGAAGCCGAATTGGATAAAGCCAAAGGCGTACTGGCAACTTTACTCGTTCAAAATGGAACGCTCGAAGCCAGTGACATTGTTGTGGCGGGAACAGCCTACGGAAAATTGCGCGCAATCACCGATTTCAAAGGCAAGCCGATCAAGAAAGCTGGTCCTTCCACCCCTGTGGCTGTGATGGGTTTGAGCGACGTCCCTTCTGCGGGCGATATTTTCCAGGTCGTTGGCTCCGAGAAGGAAGCGCGCATCATTGTTAACGAGCGCATGGAAACAGCCAAGACTTTGTCTCAGACGAAGAAGAAAGTATCGTTGGAAGACCTGTTTGCCAACGTGCAGGCGGGCGAAGCAAAAGAACTGAACCTGATCGTCAAAGCAGATGTGCAGGGTTCGCTTGACCCGATCGTCAACGAGTTGAACAAACTTGGCGAAGGCGAAATTGGATTAAAGATCCTGCATGCGGAAACGGGCAACATCGGCAACAACGACGTGATGCTTGCTTCTGCTTCGAAAGCCATTATCATTGGCTTCAACGTTCAGGCAGATGTGGACGCCCGACGCATGGCAGAAAAAGAAGGCGTGGACATTCGTCTGTACGAAATCATCTACCGCATGACCGAGGATATCGAGAAAGCCTTGAACGGCATGCTCGAACCCAAAGTTGTGGAAAAGACACTTGGCCGCGCAACCGTATTACAGGTGTTCACCGCCTCCAAATTCGGGCGCGTTGCAGGGTGCAAGGTCACAGACGGCGAACTCAGACGCGGCGCCCGCGTCCGCCTCTTCCGTGGAACAGACATGATCTACGAAGGCGATCTCTCCTCCCTGCGCCACGAGAAGGAAGATGCGAAGGAAATTCGCACAGGCTTCGAGTGCGGCGTTGGCTTCAAAAGCTTCAATGATATTCAATCTGGTGATCAACTGGTTTGCTATATCGTTGAAAAGAGTGGATAATAAATCATACAAGGACACAGGGGGCACAGCGGCGCTGTGCCCCCTGTAATATAATAAGAAGAATAAACTATGCCATCAGGAATCAGACTACAACGTATTGAAGATCGTGTAAAACAGGAAATCTCGGAGATGTTGATCCGAGAGCTCAATGATCCGCGTCTGAAACAAATTTTTATTACAGATGTGAAGATAGACAGGGAACTGGCTTTTGCAGATGTATACGTCTCAGCCGTGGAAGGTTCGTCACGTTCTGCCGAGATCCTGGCAGGGCTCGAATCTGCTTCAGGGTTTATGCGCAGGGCACTTTCAGCACGTGTGGAAGTACGCTCCTTCCCGCGCCTGCGCTTTCATTGGGACCCCACTCCCGAAAATGCAGACCATATCGAAAAGATACTTGCTGGAATAAGAAACAAGAAATAACAATATTGGAGGAAAGTAATTAGTGAATAGTCAACTTACAGGGGAGATAAAACAAAGATTAGCCGCTGCGAACAAGATCGTTATTGTTTCGCACGTACGACCAGATGGGGATGCAATTGGGTCACTGCTTGCACTGGGATTAGCTCTGCGCGATGCGGGCAAATCCGTTCAAATGGTGCTCGCAGATGGTGTACCCTCCTCCTTCAAATATCTTGAAGGCAGCGAACTTGTCACCAAAGAGCCGCAAGGGGAACATGATACGTTCATTACTGTCGATTGTGCCGATTTCAAACGCACTGGTAAATTGTTTGAAAATTTCGGCCAGCCAGACATTAATATTGACCACCACAAGACCAACGAAAAATTTGGAAAATTAAATCTCATCGAAGCAGAAGAGGTCGCCACTGCTGCGATCCTCACCAACCACCTGCCCGAATGGGGATTGACCATCACAAAGCCCGTTGCTGCGGCCCTGTTGACGGGGATCATTACCGATACACTAGGCTTCCGCACTTCCAACACCACACCAGAAGCGCTGCGTCAGTCTGCGGCGTTGATGGAATTAGGCGTGGACCTCCCCAACATTTACATGCGTGCATTGGTTACCAAGACCTTCTCCGCCGCCAAATATTGGGGCGCGGGACTTTCCAGCCTTGAAAGCAAGCATGGCATTGTCTGGGGCACGCTCACCGCAAAAGACCGCAAAGCCGCAAATTACAGCGGGAACGACGACGCTGATCTGATCAACATGATCTCTGCCATCGATGGGAACAAAGTAGGAATGGTCTTCGTCCAGCAAAACGATGAGCACGTCAAGATCTCTTGGCGCGCCCTCGAAGCAGGCGTGGATGTTTCACAAGTTGCAAAACACTTTAACGGCGGCGGTCATGCCGCAGCCGCAGGAGCAGATATCCCAGGCAGCTTGAGCGAAGTTCAAAAAGAAGTCCTAAAAAAGACGCGTGAAATGTTAAATTTGTAAGCTTAGATTACGACACATCAACCTTAAGTGGCACTTGAAAAAAACAAATTGAATCATTATCATGAAGATAGGGATTCAGGAGGAATCACAAATGAATAGTCAAGACGTAAAGAACGCAATATCAGGGGTATTAGTGGTAGACAAACCCGTTGGTATGACGTCACATGATGTAGTACAGGCAATACGCAACGGCACAGGCCTGCGCCGCGCAGGGCATACTGGTACGCTCGACCCACGCGCATCTGGCGTACTCGTTATTTTGGTCGGCCCCGCAGTTCGCTTAAGTGAATACGTTTCCGCATCAGACAAACGATATCAGGCCATCATCCGCATGGGCGGCACAACAGATACCTTCGACGGTGAAGGTTTGGTCACCCGCTCGGAAAACCCTGTAAATGTTACAGAAGAACAATTTGAAGAAGCGCTAAAAACATTTGTAGGAGAGATCGAACAAACTCCCCCGCCTTACTCTGCTGTCAAAGTGCAGGGACGCAAAGCCTACGAAATGGCCCGCAAGGGTGAAGAAGTAGAACTCGCTCCACGCACCATCACTGTGCATCATTTGGAAGTACTTGAATGGGCTCCGCCAGAAGTTGTGATCGACGTGCATTGCTCCTCTGGCACATACGTCCGCTCACTTGCGAATGACCTAGGTCAAAAACTTGGTTGTGGCGCGTATCTCGTTGGCCTGCGCCGCACCAAAAGTGGACGCTTCTCCCTGCGTGACGCGACCCCCCTCCGTAAATTACAGGAAGCCTTCACAGCAGGCAACTGGTATCAATATCTCATCCCTGCCGCAGAAGCGCTCGG
>JAVBXV010000347.1 GCA_030824405.1 Anaerolineales bacterium
CTGCGTGTGCAGGCAGTGCTTGGTATCCAGAAGAACTTGCGAACGGTCTATGGAAGCAAACCGTTCAGCGGCATCAAACAAACTCACAATGCGGCCTCTTTTGTAAGATGGGCTTTCGATGTTTTTTCAGTGGCCAGCAGTGCGCCGTGAATCAAATGGGCCAGCCCACGATAGAAATCAGAGTAGGCATTTTCCTGCACCAATACATTCCAATTTTTCACCCACTTCAAAGGATGTTCAGAAATAAACTGGGACTTCGCCTGAAGGATCTCTGCGAATCTTTTTTCATCTGCAGTTTCAAGTGCTTGCAAACCAAGCTTGGCAAGATAAGCCAGAAAAGAAAGTTCGAGCCCGATGTGGTCATCAGGTTCTTTATAGAGTTTTTCCGCTTCCAGACCAAAGCGGCGATACCAGGCGCGTACTTGCGCGGTCTCTTTCTGGAAGATCATTCGGTCTTCATTGAAGTATACAGATTCCCACGGCGGCGCGATCGGCCTTGCTGGGCCAATGAAGAGGCGGGAATAATCGGTTTGCAGGTTTACAAATTGTTCGTCTGAAATTTTTCCATTAACACTATTGCTCCAATTTTGCAGCAAGGACAGCCCTTCGTCAATTTCGGGGCAGCTATTTTCCAGTGGAGATTCAGAAAAGATATCCTGAGCGACAAGAGAATTCAACCACTCTCTGTCTGGGTCATTTTGTATTGCCTTGCTCAACACACCCATGAGCATTGTTTCCCCAAGCAAGGTTACTTTCCAATCGATCGTATCAAAATTATTCATTTTTATCTCCGCGGGGCTTTCGATGTGTAGACAACCATCTTACTGTAAACCAAGGTATGGCTACCAGTGATATAACAGCGACAAAGTATGTGATAAAAGTAACCAATTGAGCAAACTTGACGCCTGCTTCGAGAGAGAGCGCCTGGAACTTTTCAGTAAGCCCAGGTTTCCAAGCCGGGGAAACAGGTGCTGTGTCAAAGGAACGCAGTGCGTGAACCACTGCAGGGGCATAAGAGAACGGCACAAAAGTGCCCGATCTTGTGAGGGCAATCATCTGGCCGGGCTCGATAGGGAACGAGATATTGGTCTTCACACTACGTATCTCAGCCTGCCCGGAAAGCAGGTAAAACCAAGCCATGTCACCAGCAGTTCGCTCAAGAGCAAACTGACCAGAAGACAGAAGGATCTCTGCTTCAGCAGTTTGGATCACGAGAGCTTCTTCTGCGGAGTTCGATCCCCATATCCAACCAGATTCAAAATCTATTTTTCCAGAAGCAAACTCTGCTTTTGTATTGGAAGGAATAATAATTTCGCCCGAGCCCCAAATCACCTTTTCTGAATCCGAACGGCGTTCGAGCGTCAGTGTTGCTGTCTTGGCTGGGTTAACTTCCTGGCTGTAATATCCTGGAGCGCTTACAACCCAGTCTGACATCTCAGCACTAGCGCCGCTCACTGTCCACGACCCTGAACGAATATCCGTAAGCTGTACAGTTCCATCAGGCGCGACAAGCCACGCAAAGGGCAACCACTCATCGTCACTGCCAACTACTTCACCAGTGAATAGCGAATCAATTCCATTGGCATCCAACTCCACACTGCCTGTGGGAGATTGAGTAAGATCGATCTTTATCTGCGTTCCAGACAAGCCTTGATCTGCCAACATATCTGGATCAGCAAAGACGACAAATTCAGCAACTGGAATATCGGAAAAGGAGAAGCGACCATCCGCATCCGCCTTAATCTGGAAAGCTGGTCCAGCAGGAAGTTGAATTGCCCACACTGAAACAGGAGCGGAAGGCTTGAACGCAAGTGTCCCATTGATCTGGCCGCTTTGAGAATAGATCTTGATGCTGATGGGTTCAAGACTCACCGCCTGCGGGTCAATAACCAACTCTTTGGTTTCTTCTGCGAAATAAAACACTCCATCAACAACCTGATCTGGGATCTCGATCACATAAGAAGTGGAAGCCTGCGAAAGCATCTCCACAGGAAATGTGGCAACACCGTTTTCCTTGCTGATGCCACTGCTGGTGCGGCCGCGCCATTCATACAAACGAGTGGCGGCATGGATGGTTAATCCGCTGACCCCTTCGCCAGAAGATGCGTCTGTAACGGTGACTTCGAGCGGAATATCTTTATTGATATCGGTGGTGATCCAGCGCTCATCGCTGGCCTGGTCACCATCAAAGGTGGCTGCAACTACCAATAGACGGAGTTCACCAGCAGGCACACGAGCCTGAATAAAAAAATCGTCATGACAAAACGCACAATTCAAGGGAGCGGCAGGGTCATTAATGAACTGCGTTTGTCCATGCGGGTTAACACCAAGGTTGAATGCGAATTGACCATTTGCCTGAAGCGGTTTGAAAAGTGAAGAAAGTAATTGGTCTCCAGCCCAAACTTCAAGATGGACTTCGACCTGAACCAAGGGCAAGTTGGAACTTTCGACTCGGCCAGTTACTTGTAAAGGCGCCACATACTCATGGTTGGAATAAACAACTTCCCCATTGGCAGGCGCAAAAATGGTCACAGCCAGAGATTGGCCGGGGAGAGAAACACCAGCCTGTTCGTTAGAGTTTGCGCGAATTTCCATCTGCGAATTTTCGTTGACAGTGCGTGGAAAGAATGGACACCAATTGAAACCCAATCCATTCGGGTGACAGGCGTCACAGCGCACATCGATGACAGCCACCGGGCTGGCGCTGCCGGGAGAATGATGGCAGGCTCGACAGTCACTGGGAGTGGCTGGTGGTTCGAGTGATGATTCGTTAGGGGATGTCAAATCCCAAAGACGAACGGTATTGTCATTGGCGCCAGAAGCCAGAGTTTTTCCGTCGGGGGAGAAGGCAACGCTATAGACAAACCCAGCATGACCAACGAAAGTGTGAAGCAAAGTGCCATCACTGGGATTCCAAAGACGGACGGTCTGATCCACTGAACCTGTGGCAAGTGTGGAGCCATCCGGGGAAAATGCAATGCCCAAGACGCTGGATTGATGATCGGTAAGAGTGTGTTGAAGTTCGCCGCTCTGAACATCCCATAGGCGCGCTGTGGCATCAAAGGCGCCAGATGCAAGCTGGATACCGTCTGGTGAAAAAGCCAGAGAACGAACCCAGCCTTCATGACCTACAAGAGTCTTGAGCAGGCTTCCATCAGACAAGGCTCGCAACTGAATGGAGTTGTCCTGCAAACCCACTGCGAGAGTAGCACCATCGGGTGAAATGGCAAGCGTGCGAACGCCTGCAAGATCCTCTATCGTAAGTTGAAGAGTGCCATCCGATTTATTCCATAGGCGGATGGCGTCCCCAGCCGCTATGGCTATTCGTTGGCCGTCTGGAGTGAATGCCACACTGCGCACCCAGCCGCCCAGATCATCGAGTTGGTGAATAGGCTGTCCATTCGGGAAGCTTAACAAATGGGCTGTCTGATCAAACAAGCCTGCCGCTAAAGATTCGCCTTGCGGAGAAAACGCCAGCGTGCGAACCAGATCGCCCATATAAATAAATTGTTCGTTGGATAAGGTCTGCGAATCAAATATATAAATCCCCGCTGAAGCCGCAATGGCAAGGTGTTTACCATCCGGCGAAAAGGCAACCGCATTCGCACGATCATTCCCAACACCTGGCAGGGAAATCACACGCACCGCTTCAACTGGTAAACCCTGGGAACTGGCTATCCCAACTGGTACGACAAGGAACTGCAACAACAGCAATCCTGCAACAAGGAAGAAGCGTTTCCAGATCATTATCAATTTGCCTTTTCAAGATCTGGGGCGAGTGAATGATCACTCGCCCCAGAATTACTACCAGAAACTAACTCTTACAAACCAACGCGGATATGGGTTACGTAGAAAAGAATGCGTCCCATCACTTCTCCAACAAACACCAATACAAAGGCGCTGTAGGTCAGTGTGGCCATAGCTTTCTCACGGCCAGGCAGGTTGCGAGAGAGGTAAGTGACCAGGATGCCCACGCCAATGAAGATCACGATCAGGCGCAGCACCAAAGTCCCAAAGTACGGGCCAACCATGAGCATCAAGCTCTCCAAGGCTACCGGTCCCTGAGTGGCAAGATAAGCCATGTAGATCGGCAGGATGAGGAATTCAATGCCCAAGAGGATGACAGCACCCAGGGCGATTCCCTGAAGCACCTGGCGGAAGAGAGGCAATTGCTTCTCAGCTTCGCTGTGCATGATCATCATCGCAACTGCAACAGCCAAACCACCAAGCAGCAAAGCAGTGACAAAGAAGTTGATCGGGGTTGCAAGGGTATTCCAGGCGGGCTGAGTGCGGATCATATAGACCATACCCATGGCGTAGATCTGAATTACGCCGACCAGGGCTGTAATCCAACCGATCACAGTACGCAGTGTGTTACCGCCAATTTTCCGCCATTGCAGGAAGGTGTAGATCACGGCCAGCACCACAAAAGTCACAGCCAGCACCACTTCGCGGCTAAGCCAGGAACTTCCGAGGTTCGGGACTGCATTGACCACATTGGAAAGATTGTTAAGATGCAGAAGAGAGGCAAGCAGCGCCAGACCCATGATGGGAATCACAATAAAGAGTGGGCCATCCAGCATTTTGTCGACTTCTTCAGTCTTGGCTTTCATGGCGAGGTAGGCACGGACGACCATCAACACCAGCATTGCGCCGGAGGCCATCTGTCCGAGGATCGTAAAGGTAATAAGCGCCCATTCACGAATGTTCATGTTAACTCTCCTCAACCGAAATGATATGGCCTGTTCCCTTGCCACTCACCTGAGCGTGCTTGTGAGGTGTAATGACCAGAGCGGGGGAAGTCAGGCTGGCATCCGGAAGCGGCTCAATGGATGCAGCTGTACCATGAGCGGCACGCAGTTCATCCAGATCACCATATTGAAGAACGCGCATCACGCACGCATCCACACAAACGGGATTCTCACCCTTGGCTTGCAGGTCCTGACAGAAGTCGCACTTCGTCATGTACCCTTTTTCCTCGTTGAATTGAGGAGCAGCGTACGGGCAAGCCCATTCACAGTAACGGCAGCCGATGCAAACATCTTTGTCAATGAGCACAACGCCATCATCGCGCTTGGAAATTGCGGAGGCCGGGCAAACTTCCATGCAGATCGGTTTCTCGCAGTGCATGCAAGCAGCCGAAAGTGAATATACAAAGAGGTTGTTCGGAATCATCAGATCCGGGTTTCGAGGATCGGGTCCCCAGCTGCCGCCTTCATATTGATAGACCTTGCGGAAGTTGATGCCAACCGGCAGGTCACTGCGATCTTTGCAGGCGATGGCACAGGCCTTACAGCCAGTACAACCGCTTGCGTCAAAGTAAAAACCAAGTTGTTTTGTCATTTTTATGCCTCCTTAAAGACGATCCGCTGAGGCCACATCTTGTCGGGTTGCAAATCAATAGCACCGGCATATTTGGCTACCTGGACCACACAGGTGTTATGACCTGAATGTCCCTGACCAGTTGCAAAGTCGCCATTAAGAGTATTGGTTGCGCCAGCAAGATCCAAACCACTGGCTTCATCCATCTGAGCCCAGGCGCCTTCACCCAAGGTTACAACGCCAGGCATGATTCGGTTGGTCACAAGGATGGGTCGGAGAACCTTCCCATGTTTGCTTTCGATCATGACCACATCGCCATTCTTGATGCCGCGCGCTTCTGCGTCGATTGGGTTCATGAAGGCTTCCTGTGGGAAGGCTTCTCTTAGCCAGGGGACACTATCGAAACTTGAGTGACTGCGGCGCTGATAATGAATGGTGTAGAGTTGTAGGGGATAATCACCCTTAACCTTGGCATCCCAGTCGGCGAAGGTTTCTTCGTAGCCTTCGATGGGCGGATCATATTTCGGCAGCGGGTCTTTCAGATTAAAGCCGCTATCCTTGATCCAATCGGAAAGGGATTGGCAATAGATCTCAAGTTTGCCAGTAGTGGTTTTGACAGGGTTGGCCACGGGGTCTTTGATGAAACCAGACAATTCAGTGTGCCCAAGTTTGTCGTTCGGGGCGCGTTTGACGCGGTAGATACCAGCTGCCTTGAATTCTTGATATGTGATGCGGCCTTTTTGCGGTTCGCCTTCAGCGCCTATTTCAGCAATATCATCTTTGGTAATGGTCAGCAAGGGTTCGAAATCTGAACCATCTGCTTTCTTGACCTTTGCGCCTGCCAATTGGTTAAAGATCTGCTGTGACTTGGAAAGCGGCTGAATTGCCAGAGGGTCAAGCCCAAGGCGCTTGCCAACTTCCACTGCGATCTCAACATCATCTTTTGCTTCGAAAATCGGCGGGATCACCTGACTGTTATAGATCAACATATCGCGGTCACCCGTCTGGAAGTTACCTTGCTGTTCCCACTGGCTCGTCACCGGTAGAACCAGATCAGCGTACTTGGCAGAAGTATTCAAGAACAGTGAGTTGACTGCCACAAACTCAACCTTACGGAAGGCTTGTATGCCCTTATTAACATTCGCGCGTTGATTGAGAGCATCGCCGAAGTCTGCAGAGATGATCATTTGAACGTCAATATCGCGGATGTCGTTGTAACCAGCGTGGTACTTGCCCGAAACGATGGCTTCCCACATTTCGCAGTTGTTGAGAATATTGACGCTGCTCTTGCGTGTACCAGCTTCATTAAGTGGATTGGGAATTCCCTCCACGCCTGCAGAGCCGGCTGAAACCAACGCGCTACCAGCATTCGCAGCGCGGTTGTGCATGTTCGGGCCAACGCCTGAACCGATAAAGCCAGTATTTCCAGTCATCCAACCAACAGTTAACATGATCTGAGGCAGGGCTTCGCCATTGTTGATGCGGGCGGGAGCTCCAGCGGTTTGGATCATGGCTGGATGGGTGGTGGCGATTTCTTGTGCAAGCCAACGAATACTTTCTGCAGGGACACCACAAATTTCAGATGCCCATTCAGGAGTCTTGGGTTGACCGTCACTCTTGCCCATCACATAATCTTTAAAGTTATCTGCTGGGTTTGCACCTTCTGGCATATGTTCAGCATCGAAACCAACTGTGTAGGTGTCCAGGAAATTCTGATCATGCAGGTTGTTTTCGATCATGTGGTAGGCCATTGCCAACAACATGGTGGTATCGGTGCCAGGGCGGATCGGGATCCACTCATCAGCCAATGCCACTGCGGTGTCGTTATACATCGGGTCGACCGAGATGAATTTCGTGCCGCCCTTCTTTGCCAGATTGTAATAATAGGTTGGGTTGCCATTACTGGAAACAGCCGAGTTTACACCCCACAAAACGATCAACTTCGCCTTGCGCATGCGGATGCGGTCGTTGCCAGCTGTATCACCAGTACCGGGGATACCCGTCAATTGCGGGTAATCTTCGCGCCAGGTACCCCAGGAT
>JAVBXV010000349.1 GCA_030824405.1 Anaerolineales bacterium
ATGGACGACGCAAAAGCTGATCGATGGCGAACAGGCGGATGTTCTCAAACTTCGTTATGATGTTCAACTCACCTCCGCGATAACGCCTGCGCCTGCTGCGGTTGCGAAACCGATCCCAGCCGCCGCACCTGCCGCGCCGCAACCTACGCAAACTTCACCTGCAGTTGCACCACAACCTGCGCCCGTGCCTGCAGGTCCACGCCCGACATTGTTACAAACTTTATTAAGTGAAACCAGCATCAAGATCGCGTTATATCTTGGTGCATTTTTTGTAATCGCATCTGCGATCATTCTTGCGGCAGTAGTGGAAGCCACACGCCTGCCTGTGCTGGTCATCGGCACGATCATCTTCGGCGGGTTGGCACTTGCCATTCGCAAGAGACTACCACAGCCGAGTTTTGCGCTATTCATTGTTTTCTCTTTCCTGCTGCCCATCACCGCAAATGTGCTGGAGGAAATCTTCAACCTATCTGCTCCATTCAGCGCGGGGTATTGGGCTTTCGTCTCTCTCTTCATGGCGTTGATCTGGAGCGGCAGTACGTGGTTGTATCAATCGCGCCTGTTCAGCATTACCGCCTTTATCTCGCTTGCAATTTCCTTCTACCGCATCGGCGATATCTTCGATGCCGAGATCGAGTTTTATTTCGTCATGCTCGGGCTGGCCGCGTTGATCGGGCTGGCGGGCGTGTTCCTGCTCAAAAAATGGAAGGATACAGCGTTTGCTCTTCCGTTGTTCATCAGCGCGCAAGTGTTGGAAGCGGCGATACTTTTTATTTCCATATCCGCTTTCGCAGTGAAAACTTTTGACCCAGGCACATCCACTTCCCTGCTGTGGAATCTGGCGCACATTTTCACGTGGATGTTCGCATTCATCTTCTACGTTATTTCTGATTCTCTCTATCCATTCATCTTCTTCCCCTGGCTCGCCGCAGGGACATTGATTCCCATTCCCTGGTTCATCGGCGCGGCCTTTGACCTGGAAAGCCTGGGCGCAACCATCCTATTGTTAATCTGGGGCGTGGTTCTTTCTGGCGCGAGTGAGCTTGCTCATAGATTCGAAGCCACACGCAAATATAACCTGCCCATTCTGCTGGCATCCCTGCCGACCTTTATGCTGGCGATCATTGATGGCTTTATCTATGAAACCTTCCTGGGCTTGATTGCCGCAATGAGCGTGGCTTTTATCTACAGCCTGTTACACATCTTGCGCACACGCGGATGGCTCTGGGCAATCGCCTTATTCAGCTTCATCATCGCCTACTTTGCATTCTTCAATTTGGAATTTATAGCCAACTTAAATATCTTCTTTGGCTATCCATTGCTTGGCCTTAGCCTGCTCTTCCTGCTGCCCGATCTGCTTTTGAAGAACGACTTCAAAGCCAACCTCGGCTGGCGATTGCCGTTACGCATTTATGGCACTTTCTTCACTGTCTGGGCATTCCTTTTCTATGGGCCTGCAAATGAAAAACCACTGATCCATACCGCCGTTATCTTTGGCATCCATGCGGTGTTCTTCGCACTTTACGCATTGAAATACAGATTGGCGACCATCGGATACATTTCCACGACCGCGCTCGCGATCAGCGTTGTTTATCTATTCAATCACTTTAAAGTAGACATCTGGTTTGAAGTGCTCGCCATACTCAGCACACTTTATTATTTCGCTGGCTTTGCCATGCGTAAGAGCGAATCCCTGAAACCGTGGCGCACCATGTTTACCATCAGCAGTCTGACGCTTGGCAGCATCATTTCCCTGACCGCGCTATCCACTCAACGCGAATACAGCGGATGGTACATTGCGGTCATAGGCATGTTATTCATCATTGAAATGTACAGTCAAAAACAAGGCGGGCTGGAACTTGGCGCGCAATTATTATTCCCCGCCGCAGTTTACTTAATTCTGGCCGATTTCAAAACAGCAGAAACCGTCTACACACTGATCGGCATCAGCATCACCTGGCTCGCGCTTGACACGATCTTCGCACTCACATTCAAGGAAAAACGTCCGCTCGAAATTTCTGTCAAAGTCATTGGCGCAACCACTGCATTGATGGCATCTTTGATCTTGGTCGGAGAAAACGACCCAGACAAAGCAGCGATCTGCTTCGGCATTTACACATTCTTCTTTGCACTATATACCTTGTTTCACAAAAAAGCAGCCTATGGCTACATCCCTGCCACCTATTTAGCCTTCACCATCTTCTACGCACTCAACGCATTCAAAGTGGATGCATGGCTGCCCGCCCTCACCGCGCTGGCCGTCCTTTACTTTCTGGCGGGCGTTGCGATCAAGTCCAAAGAAAATTGGTCGCATATGCTGCGCAATAGCGCGCTTGCCTTGGGCACGATCGTATCCATCGGCGCGTTATTAACATCGAAAGAAACTGGCGGCTGGTATGCGCTTGTGATCGGCCTGCTCTTTGCCGCGGAAATGTATCTGAGCCGCAATGGTTGGTTCGAGATCGGCATCCCTGTGTTGTTCAACATTGGCGCGTTCCTCATTTTGCGCGATCTTGAAATTGAAGAACCTGTTTATCACCTGCTTGCATACAGCCTCGTCTGGTTCGGCACAGACATCATCAGTCATATTGCATTCAAAGACCCGCGTCCACTGAAATGGATCGTGCGCGGCGCAGGTGCGATATTTACAGCAGTGAACTACGGACTGTTATTCTTTGGCGATGACTCATTCCCCGCCGCAGTTGGATTCGGCGTCTACACGCTTCTCTTCTTAACCATCAGCCTGCTCTATGCCCAACCGACTCTGGGCTACGCCTTTACTGCGACTCTGCCACTCTTCGTCACATTCTTCTTTCGTGAATTTAACATTACCCAATGGATACATCCCGTCATTTTCGTGGCGGTAATTTATTACGCATTCGGTTATCTATTACGCCAAACAAAGCGCGCCCCAAACTGGGACACGACCCTGCTGGTCAGCGGGCTTGGGCTGGGAGTCATTGTCTCGATGGCCGCACCCATTCTCGGCGGCGTGGATGCGGCGCTTCCTGTCGCGATTGCCGCAACTCTTTGGGCAGTGGAAGCCTTCGCGAAGAAAAATGCCTGGCTCGCGTTTCCCGCAAACATTTTATATTTACTTGCCTACTTCATCATTCTGGTGGAGTTGAAACAGGATGAGCCGCAATTCTTTTCGATGGGTGCGGCGCTGTTAGGTTTGATACAGCATTATCTGCTCACGCGCGCTGGAAGTAAAACGGGCGCGTTCCTGACGGGCATGGTCTCGCAATTGGTATTGCTGGGCACGACGTATATTCAAATGGTCAGCAATGGTGACGCAGGCCTGATCTATTTTGTGGTGTTGTTCTTCCAATCGATCGCCGTGCTGTTCTACGGAAGAGTAATTCGCTCACTCAGCCTGACATTCACGCCGATCATCATGGTTGTGCTGGGCGTGGTGACTGTGATCTACAGCACGCTCAAAGGTATCAATGTGGTCGTCATCATCGGCTGCACAGGCGTGATCATGCTGGTCTTCGGCATCATCGCGGTGCTGATGCGGGAACGAATTACAAAACTTGGCGAAAAATTAAGCAGCTGGCAGGCTTAAATAAAAAGACAGCCATCGTTGCGATGGCTGTCTTTTTATTTAATGAATTACACACTCGACTTAAGAATTTGACATTCCCCATCCACGGGTTCAATTTTGTAAGAACCCAAACTGGCTGGCACAAGTACTGTTTCAAATTTTCCAAGCTGCATACTTTCAGCAGTTGATTGCAATTTTACTTTTCCTTCGATAACTGTCAAAGCGTGAAAGGTCTCGTTATTTGTATCGAGTTCGATTGGTTTCGAAACCGTGGACAATAACTCCAGCGTAAAGTATTCGCATCGGACCAATGTGTGCTGTGAACCGTCTCCATGCGCAGGCGCGGGAATGATCGGCGCCGAAAGATCCGCGCGCGTCACCTGAATGGATTTTTCAATATGCAAACGGCGCGTCTCTGTTTCAGGGCGTCCCCAATCATAGACACGATAGGTCCAGTCTGATGTTTGCTGAACTTCGTAGATCAATAGTCCAGGGCCAAGAGCATGTAATGTACCAGCAGGCATAAAAACCGTATCGCCTGCGGAAACCCCAGCATATTGGGAATGTTCGGTAATGGTCCCATTTCGAATGGAGTCAGCCAGCACATCTGCTGATGTGTTGGGCTTAAGCCCAGCGATCAACTTCGCATCAGGTTTGGCTTCAAGCACATGCCAGGCTTCCGTCTTTCCAAATTGACCAGGTCCTTCCAGTACAGCCGCCTGTTCATCATTTGGATGAACCTGCAAGGAAAGCCATTGAGCGCAATCAAGTAATTTCACCAACAGAGGGAAACGCATCCCTGTGCGGGATACTGCACGCCTGCCAAGCAAAGCCTCACCATATTGAGCGCAGACATCCGCGAGCGTTTTCCCAGACAGTTCACCTTCCTTGATGCGGCCACCTTCCCAAACCACCCAGGCTTCAGCAGTGGGAACATGCCCCGGGCGCAAACGATCTCCACCCCAAATGTAATCACGATATTCAGGGTCTACTCTCAAGAAGGAATTAAGCGCCATTGCCAAGTCTCCTGTGTTTTTGTGATTGCTTAATATACCTCAAATAAAAAATGACCGCGAGCAACGTGCATATAATTGGGATGAATGTCACCCAAAAGGAAATGATAAAACGACTATCCCTTAGCTCATGAATGCGGGATAATGAAAACAAGACAGGCATTAGATATGAACCTAAATGAAATCATAGAACATGCACGCGGCAAGGTATTAAATCCAACTGTATCCACAGACCACGAAATTCTCGGCGCATGCGGAGCAGACTTAATGAGTGACGTTCTTGCGGTTGTAAAACCTGAAGCAGTTCTGCTCACAGGGCTATGCAATCCACAAGTCATCAGAACTGCGCACATGGCAGATGTACGCGCCATCATTTTTTTGCGCGGCAAACAACCCACCCCAGATATGATCGAAATGGCCACACAGGAAAACATTCCACTGATCTCCTGTGAAAAAGGCATGTTCGATCTGTGCGGAAAATTGTATCGGGCGGGACTGCGAAGTTTTGAATCAAACATGAACGGATCCCATGACTAACACCATTCAGGAACAACAGGGGCGCAAAGGCCGCACGATCACAGACCGTGATGCACACGAGATCACTCGCGTGGAAGAACTTGCGTATGATCTAAAAATTTCAGACGTGATGAACAGCAACATCAAAAGCCTCGCGCCTGACCAGATCATGCAGGATGTCTTCGACCTATTAAGGCAAAACCGAATCTCTGGCGCACCTGTGATCGAAAACGGACAACTGGCGGGCATCATTAGCCAGGAAGATCTCATGCGCGCCCTCGCCGAAAGTGATCTGGCATCTCCCATTCGAAAATACATGACCACGCAGGTAAAGACCATCAAAACATTCGAGCCTGTTGTCAAAGCCATCGAGGTCTTCACACGCACCAATCTTGGCCGTCTGCCCGTGCTGGACGAAAATGATAAACTGGCAGGCATGATCACCAAAGGCGATGTCACTCGCGGTGTGCTGGTTGCCATTCGCAAGGATTATCAAGAAGAAGAGATCCGCCGTTATCGCGCCAGCCATCTCTTTGAAGACATCACATCAGACCGCACAAGTTTAATTTTGCGCTACAAGATCAAACCTGGTGATTACGTCAACGGCGGACAGGCATCTAGTCACATCAAGCGCGCGCTTGTGCGTTTGGGAGCCACGCCGCAGTTGGCTCGTCAATGCGGCATTGCGGTGTACGAAGCCGAGATCAACCTCGTCATTCACAGCACCAATGGCGGCATTCTGCGTGTGCAGATCGAGCCGCATCGCATCCTCATGCAAACCACAGACGACGGCCCAGGCATCGCAGATATTCCACAAGCGCTGCAGCCTGGCTGGTCCACGGCCTCGCCACTGGCACGCAGTATGGGATTTGGCGCAGGCATGGGGCTGGTCAACATTCAACGCTGTGTGGATAAAATGGAACTTGTCTCTTCCGCAGGCAAGGGGACGAAATTATTTATGGAAATCCACCTGCGCCCCGAGGAAAAATTCAAAGCCGCTTCAGACTCAAACGAAGCGCCTGGTATCTAACCAATGGAGTTTTTATGAATCTGAAAGAAATCATTGCCAACCTCAACCTGACAGTTCTCACCACACCCCGTGATTTTTCCGCCATCACCCCGCAAGGCGGATACGCGTCCGATCTATTGAGTTGCGTTATGACAGGCGCACAGCCTGACGATATCTGGATCACATTACAGGCGCACATGAATGTCGTTGCCGTGGCATCGTTACGGGAAGTCTCTGCGGTGATCCTGACCGAGAACGCCCAACCCGAAGCGGACGTGATCGCGAAAGCAAATGAGCAGGGAGTTGTATTACTGGCAACACCTGCAGCGAGTTATCAGGTGATCGGCAAGTTGTGGTCAATGGGAATCCACTAAAAAAATATCGCAATCATCATGCCCATCTATCGCACTGAACTTCACGTTCATACTGTCCTCTCTCCCTGCGCAGGCGTGGAGATGATCCCACCTGTGATCGTGGATGCGGCATTGGCGAAAGGCATCAATCTAATTGCAATCACAGATCACAATGCCACCGCCAACATTGGCGCGGTGATGCAAGCGGCGCAGGGAACAGACCTCACTATTCTGGCAGGCATGGAATTGCAAACGCAGGAAGAAGTCCACGTGTTGTGTCTGTTCGATGGGCTGGAGCAGGCTGAGGCGTGGCAAAGAAGCGTGGATGCCCGTTTCGAGAATATTCCCAACGACGAGGAAAAAATCGGGGAGCAGTATGTTGTTGATGCGATGGGGAATTTCATCCGCAGTGAATCGAGAATGTTAATTGCCAATGTAAATATGAGTCTTTCAGAAGCCGTGCAGGGCGTGGATGCGCTTGGCGGGCTGGTGATCCCTGCGCATGTGGAACGCCGCGCGTATGGGCTGTTGGCCACGCTGGGATTCGCCTCCCCCATTTTTGAAGGGTTGGAAATTTCACGACACACCACGCCTGAGATCGTCAGAAAACAGTATCCGCAAATAAAAGATTTTCCACTTCTGCAAAGCGGGGACGTGCATTATCGTGATGGGTTTCTGGGCGCAATGGAATTTGCGATCGAAGCGCCGAATATGAAAGAGATCAGCAAGGCAATTCGGGGGTTGGATGGGCGCAAGATGCAGATCGTAACAACACAATAATTTCTCAAGAAAATTTCAAGGTACGACGACTGTCACATGACATTATGACATTCGTTTGTTGACGCTGCTCCTCTAAGGGAGTAAACTATATACTAGATTGTGAAATATTACACAATATTGTGAAATCAT
>JAVBXV010000373.1 GCA_030824405.1 Anaerolineales bacterium
AATATAATCAAGTATTGTCGTCGCGCACACATCAGTTTAAAAAAGGAAAAACACCATGGGATTCTTCAGTAACATTCTCGAAAAACTCGGACTCAAGAAAGACAAGCCTGCATCTGCTGAGGTTACTGCTTCTGGCAAACCAGCACCATCCGCTGGGATTTCAACCCCCAAAGAAGCAAGTTCATCAATTGACGAAATTGCCGCTGCCAGAATTGAACGTGCAAGATCTGGCGCCGCCGCTGGTGCTGCCGCTGCAGCTGCTGGCCCAGCCGCAATTTCAGAAGTGGACGTTGTCAGCCAGCTCGAAAAACTTTCCGCTGGTTCAGAACTCAACTGGAAAGTTTCAATCGTAGACTTGCTCAAAGTGCTTGGCATTGACAGCAGCCGCGAGGCACGCAATGAACTGGCCAAGGAACTTGGCTGCCCTGCAGAATTGATGAGCGACTCTGCCAAGATGAACGTCTGGCTTCACAAAGAAGTTTTGAAGCAGATCGCCAAGAACGGCGGCAACATTCCCGCCAGCATGCTCGACTAAGAAATTCGGAAGTATATAAAACAGCGTGGACATCAGTCCACGCTGTTTTTGTTTGCCATCCGATCAGGCGGAGTGAATGAAAAAAATCAACGCCTTGAACTCCTTGCGTTTTTGAAAGGCCCGACCTAAAATAGAGATGTTCGTACTTGTATCTTTTTTTCCTGATCAACCTCAGTTTCAATGTAATAAAGGAGAATACAATGCCAAAGTACTTAAACAAGTTGTTTGCCAGTTTCATTATTTTCCTGATGATCTTAGCTCTGATGCCGTTGCAGTCCGCAAGCGCTGCTACGCCAACAGAGCTATTTTTTTCAGAGTACATCGAGGGCACCAGTAACAACAAGGCGCTTGAGATATACAATGGCACTGGCGCAACGATCAACCTTGCAACGGGCGGATACAACGTCCAGATATTTTTCAACGGTTCACCATCCGCGGGGTTGACGATCAACCTGACGGGTACAGTTGCGAATGGCGATGTGTATGTGGTCGCTCAATCCGCTGCTAACGCAACCATCCTTGCTCAAGCAGACCAAACCAATGGCTCTGGCTGGTTCAATGGGGATGATGCAGTTGTGCTTCGCAAAGGCACAACCGTCATTGATGCTTTTGGGCAAATTGGCGTTGACCCTGGCACGGAGTGGGGCACGTTCCTGGATAGCACTGCTGATAACACCCTCCGCCGCGCAGATACGATCTGTGCTGGCGACTCGAACGGTTCTGATGCTTTCGATCCTTCCATTGAATGGGAAGGATATGCAACCGATACCTTCGGCGGCCTCGGTGCGCACACTGCAAATTGTTCTGTAGTAGTTGTAGATACTGCGCCCACGGTCACCAGCAGTTACCCCACCGATGGCGCAACTGGAATCCCGCTCAACGCGGATATGTCTGTGACATTCAACGAGCCTGTGAACGTGATCGATCCGTGGTTCACGATCTCATGCTCAGTGAGCGGAGTACATGGCGGAACAGCCAGCGGCGGACCTGCCACATTTACGATCAACCCGACCAGCGATTTTGTTGGCGGTGAAACCTGCACATTCACCGTGATCGCAGGCAGCGTAACGGATCAGGATGCGAATGACCCTCCTAACGAAATGAGCGTTAATTTCATTGTTGGCTTCTCAACAACAGATGTTTGTGCGCAGCCTTACACAACTATTCCCGCTATTCAAGGCAGCGGCGCAACCGTAGCGTTGACTGGTTCACGCACTACACAAGGTGTGGTGGTTGGCGATTACGAAGGCGCCTCGCCTGCTTTGCGCGGCTTCTTCATTCAAGACCCCGTTGGTGACGGCGACCCCGCCACCTCTGACGGTATCTTTGTATTTGAAGGCAGCAATGCCAACACCGTAAGCGTTGGCGATCTCGTGCGTGTGACAGGAAACGCTACTGATAATCAAGGGCAATCCCAGATCTCTGTGGGCAGCATTGTCAAATGCGGAACGGGCACGGTCACCCCAACCGATGTGACCTTCCCAGTTGCCTCGACTGATTTCCTTGAACGCTATGAAGGCATGCTCGTGCGCCTGCCACAGACAATGTATGTGACCGAACATTTCCAACTTGGGCGCTTCGGCCAGGTGGTACTCTCTTCGGGTGGACGTTTGCAGCAGCCGACCAACATGGTGGCTCCAGGCCCGCTCGCAATCGCTTTGCAAGAAGCGAACAATCTGAACAAGATCATTTTGGATGATGCTTCTCAAGCTCAGAATCCAGACCCAATTTTGTTCGGGCGCGGCGGACTTCCACTTTCCGCATCCAATACGCTGCGCGGCGGTGATACCGCTACAAATATCGTTGGCGTTTTGAATTACACCTGGGGCGGCAACTCTGCCAGCGGTAATGCGTATCGCATTCGCCCGATCAATGCGCTGAATGGATATGTCAATTTTGACGCGGTCAACCTGCAGCCTTCCTCCGCTCCCAATGTAGGCGGGACGTTGAAAGTTACAGGCATGAATCTGCTTAACTTCTTCAACACATTTGACGGCCTCCCAGATAACGTGGACAACTGCGCTCTTGGCTTCGGCGGCGCACCCACTGATTGTCGTGGAGCAGACACACAGCTTGAGTTTGAGCGCCAGGTCCCCAAGACAGTGGCGGCCATCCTCGCGATGAATCCAGATGTGATCGGCATCAATGAAATCGAAAATGATGGCTATGGGCCAGACAGCTCGATCCAATATCTGGTTGACCAACTCAATGCCTACGCGGGCGCTGGAACCTACGCCTTCATTGATGTGGATGCCGCAACTGGGCAGATCAATGCGCTTGGCACAGACGCGATCAAAGTTGGCATGTTGTACAAACCTGCCAGCGTCACACCCGTGGGACAGACTGCCGCGTTGAACAGCATTGCCTTCGTCAACGGCGGCGATAACAGCCCGCGCAGCCGCCCATCTTTGGCGCAGGCGTTCCAACAAAATGCCAACGGCGAGATCTTCATCGTAGACACGAACCACCTCAAGAGCAAAGGTTCTGCATGCAGCATCCCCGATGCTGGCGATGGACAGGGCAACTGCAATGCGGTGCGCGTCAACGCCGCCATTGAATTAATGTCCTGGCTTGCCACTGACCCAACAGGCACAGGCGACCCCGATATTCTTTTGGTCGGCGATTACAACTCCTATGCCATGGAAGACCCGATCACCGTCATCAAGAATGCGGGCTTCACCAACCTGATCGAATCCTTCCTTGGACCTGATGCCTACTCCTACGTCTTCGATGGGCAATGGGGCTATCTCGATCACGCGCTTGGCTCGGCCTCCATCGTTCCGCAGATCACTGGTGTGGGCGATTACCATATCAACTCGGATGAACCCTCTGTGTTGGATTACAACATGGACTTCAAGACTGCGGGACAGATCCTCAGCCTGTATGCGCCAAATCAATTCCGTGTTTCGGATCATGATCCTGTTTTAGTGGGTCTGTGTCTTCCTCCTTCTGCCACCGTCTCTGTGACACCAGATACTTTGTGGGCTCCAAACCACAAATACGAAACCATCACAGCCACGGTCAACGCTTCGAGTGACACATCCACGATCACTTTGATCTCGGTCTCATCCAATGAACCTGATAACGGTCTTGGCGACGGCGACAAGGCAGATGATATTGTCATCATCGATGACTTTACCTTCGACCTCCGCGCAGAACGCGCTGGCACAGGCACTGGCCGCATCTACACCATTACCTATCAGATCACCAATGTGTGCGGAAACTCGACGCTCGTCACTGCAACAGTAACCGTTCCGCACGGCGAGTAATAAGTTCAAGAATGGAAATACGAACTCCCCCGCGAAATCAATTTCGCGGGGGAGTTTACTTTTTGCGCAAACCTTTCCCCTCTCAAATTGCTTCATTCTGAAAAGCTGGGCAGTATAATGGGACGCAATCAAAGGATAAAGGGTGTCGCATGTCCATTCAGTTGAGCCAAAAATTTTATACAGAAGTTGACAAGATCATCCCATCACTGGCACGCATATACACGGTCAGCATCGAAACGATGAAAATCGTCAAAGACATGGCAGAATAACATGCTATCTCGTGTATATTCCTGTGCCGTCGTGGGTCTTGAAGGCGTCATCATTGAAGTGGAAGTCGATTACACCAACGGCTTGCCTGGCGTCACTATTGTGGGGCTGCCCGATACCGCCGTGCAAGAAAGCCGCGAGCGCGTGCAAACCGCCGTCAAAAATGCGGGCTTGCATTTCCCCCGTCATCGCATCGTCGTCAACCTCGCGCCCGCCATCGTCCGCAAGGAAGGTCCCGCCTACGATCTGCCCATCGCGCTCGGCGTCATTATCCTCGCCGATTATCTTCCGCACGATGTCGTCGATAACACCCTCGTCGTTGGCGAACTTTCACTCGATGGCGCAGTCCGTCACACACGCGGCATTTTACCGATGGCCGCCACAGCACGAGCCAATGGCTATAAGCGGATGTTCGTCCCCGAAATGGATGCGCCTGAAGCGGCTTTGATCCCAGACCTGGAAGTGTACCCAGTCAAATCATTGGCGCATCTCTACGACCATTTAGCGGGTCGGCAGCTCATTCAGCCTTATCAACCCACTGACAGTGTTCTCGAACCGCTCTTCATCCCCACAGATTTCTCCGAGATCAAAGGACAGGAACACGTCAAACGCGCGCTTGAAGTTGCAGCCGCGGGCGGACATAACGTGTTGATGGTCGGCTCCCCAGGTGCGGGTAAAACATTACTGGCCCGCGCCCTGCCCAGCATTCTGCCTGCCATGAGCATCGAAGAATCACTGGATGTCACGCGCATCTATTCGGTCGCAGACCAACTCCCCACAGGCACACCGTTATTAAGACATCGTCCATTCCGTGCGCCGCATCACACCATCTCACACGCGGGTCTTGTTGGCGGCGGAAACATTCCCAAGCCTGGAGAAATTTCTCTCGCCCATCGTGGCGTTTTATTTCTCGATGAATTCCCCGAATTTGGCGCACGCGTCCTCGAAGTGATGCGTCAGCCGATGGAAGATAAGATCGTCACCATCAGCCGCGCAAAAGGCTCGCTTACTTTTTCAGCAAATTTCCAATTGCTGGCCGCCATGAATCCCTGCCCGTGCGGTTATTATGGCGACGCGCTCAAGCCTTGCACATGCGCACCCGCCATCGTCACCAAATATCAAAAACGAATCTCAGGTCCATTGCTCGACCGCATCGACATCCACATTGAAGTGCCGCGCGTGGACTTTGAAAAATTAAGCAGCAACCGAGTCGGCGAAACAAGCGAATCCATTCGCAAGCGCGTCCAAACCGCCAGAGATATCCAAACACAACGATATTCGAGTATTCGTAACTCGAATATCGAAGCATCGAATATCGTAGTTTGTAACGCAGATATGCGCGTCGGGGAGGTAAGGCAATTTTGTGGCTTGCAGGCCGAAGGTCAGAGTTTGATGCGGTCTGCGATGAGTCAACTTAATTTATCAGCACGTGCTTATCATCGTATTTTGAAATTATCCCGCACCATCGCGGACCTAGCTGGCAGCGAAGAGATCCAATCCCCGCATTTGGCTGAGGCGCTGCAATACCGCCCCAAGTTGATGATATAGTACGCGAAGCCGATGCAAAATGAATTCATTAAACAACCTTGATGACTACTTTTCCCCTGGCATGTCCTTCACCAATATATCGAAGCGCATCAGCCGTCTCGTGCAGTGGATATGACCTGTCAATCACAGGCGTGACCTTATGCGCTTCAAGTAGATCCTTGATAAAAGCCAGATCCTTTTGATCGGGCCGCGCCATTACGTTCGTCATCTTGACGCCGCCAGTCATCGAAGCCCATGGACCCAGAAGCATTGCCTGAAAAATTTGGGACATGGAACCTCCAGTCATCACGTACACACCATCGGGGGCCAATACACGCTTGTACTCTGAAAGCGATCTATCCCCATTGGCGGCGAGGATCAAGTCATATCGCTGTCCATTTTTGGTGAAATCTTCCTGGGTGTAATCAATGACATGGTCTGCGCCGAGCGAGCGCGCCAACTCTATTTTTTGCGTACTGCACACGGCGGTCACTTCCGCGCCGAAAGATTTGGCGATCTGCACCGCGAATGTTCCCACACCACCAGAAGCGCCATTGATCAAAACCTTTTGTCCTGATCGAATCTGAATCGTATTGCGCAGCCCCATCAAGGCAGTGACAGATGCCATGGGCACCGCCGCGGCTTGCTCGAAGGTCAGAGTAACTGGTTTCAACACCAAAACATTTTCGGGGGCACAAACATATTCAGCAAAGCCGCCAAAGCCGTTTCCAGAGATATCCCCAAAGACCTCATCCCCCACCTTGAACTGTCTCACGTTTTTACCGATGGCCTCCACTTGTCCCGCCACATCGGCGCCAAGGATCTTGTCAGTGGGATGCAGAAGTCCAAAGCCAAACGCACGGGGAGCCACACCGCTGAGCATATGATGATCCGCGGCGTTAACGCCGACTGCGTGAACTTTGATCAGCACTTCATTTTCTTTGGGAGTTGGTTTGGCAACTTCCTTGAGATGTAAAACATCTGGCGAGCCGTATTTTGAGTAAACAATCGCTTTCATTGGTATTTTCCTTTAGGGTTCTAGTTGGTTTCAGTCAAGGCTGGCTGTTGATTCTTGCCGCCTTTGAACAATAGCCAGAAACAAAGTGACAACTCGGAGATCGTCCCAGGCAGGGCAACGATTAACAAAAACATTGATTCATAGTCAGCATAGTTGGACAAAGTAAATTGGGCGAAACTATCTGCAAGATAGCCCAAGCCTGCGATCATCAACAGGATGCCGATGATTTTGGGAGCATAGCCTGACTTGAAAACCAGATAGCCAAGAACAAGTAAATGAACGCCAAAGAACACCAATGCAAAAAGCCATCCATAATCAAACGCATTGAGAAATAACGCCACCTGAGCATGGAGTTGACCTGGTTCAAACGCTGCCAGAAGGTCCGCGCTACTTACGAGGCGCAAGACGATCACCAATCCAAACAGTGCCGCTCCAAAAAGAGCCGTGTACAGCAGTCGAAACCATGCCGCAAGCACGGAGAGACTCTTGTGTGCTGGTTTGAGAAAAATGTACAGCGCCCAAGCCACCAGCACATCACAGATCAACACGATCAGAAAACTGACAATGCCGAAGCGAAAGAGCGGCAGGTTTGCCAGAATATTATTGGTGGTGATTTCCGCATCCCCAGGCACGATCAGGCCTTCGATCACAAAAAAGTTGGCAAAGATGGCGGCAAAGAACATGACCAACAACCCAAAGCCTGCAACCAGTGCGGCTGTGCGTTGT
>JAVBXV010000271.1 GCA_030824405.1 Anaerolineales bacterium
ACAGCAGGCGGAGATGCCCGCCTTGCACTTGCTGGCTACAATGGCGGAATAGGCGTCATCGGCCGCAGTGAATGGACGTGGCACGCGCAAACGCAACGCTATGTCCAATATGGCTGGCCCATTTATCAAGACGCGCAAAATGGACAGACAACCAGCGCCGCTGTATCAGAATGGTATGGAAAATATGGGGCAAGTTTATGCAGGCAGGCAAGCCAAAGATTGGGTCTGCCTTAATTACTTCAACAACGTCAACCAGATCGCGAAAGTCGTACCTTTTCCCTCTTTTGATTCAACCTTGATCTGTCCGCCATGATGTTCCACGATCCAATGCGCAATGGACAAGCCCAGCCCAAACCCGCTGGTCTGGGAACGTGTGCGTGATTTTTCCGCGCGATAGAAACGGTCAAAGATATGCGGCACATCTTCAGCAGGAATGCCTGGCCCCGTGTCGCGGATAATGATGCGTGCCTGATCACTAATTTTTGCGAGGCTGAGGTACACGTCACCGCCCTGGGGGGTATATTGGATCGCGTTCGACACCAGATTCAACAACACCTGCTTCAAACGATCCCGATCTCCATTGACCAATACTTGATCGATCTCATTCAAATGCACATGCACCTTGCTGCCCGCCAGCACACGCATTTCAGTGAACACTTCAGTCAGCAAAAGATCCAACTCAACAGGGCGCAGATTAAGCGTCAGCTTGCCAGATTCGGCTTGCGCCAGCATCAACAGGCCGCCCACCAAACGCGTCAACCGTCCCGCCTCTTGATCGATACTGCTCAATGATTCTTCGTCCGCAACTTTCATACGGCGGATCAGATCTACATTGCCTTTGATAACAGTGAGCGGCGTGCGCAGTTCGTGGCTTACGTCCGCAAGAAAACGCTGCTGCGAGGTAAAAAGTGACTCGAGACGTTCAAGTGTTTGATTGAAAGATTCAACCAGATCGCCCACCTCATTATCGGTCTGGCCCAGGTAGGGAATGCGCCGCGAAAGATCATCGGCGCGGTTGATCTGATCGACCGCATCGGTGATGGTTTCAAGCGGCGAAAGCGCACGCCCAAGCAATATCCACGAGCCCAGCCCCGCCAACAGCACAGCGATCACAGCCACACTAACCATGATGGTTAGCAGTGTGTTGCGCGTGGCATCCACAACGGTCAAACTTGCGCCCACTTGCAAAACACCGATCGTATGCCTGCCAACCTGCAATGGGACGGTCAACACGCGCAAATGTGCAGTGCCCGCATAAGCATCGCTATAGATCGTCTGACCAGACTTCACATTGATCGGGTCGAGAGGCTCAGTCAATGTGCCAATGCTGGGCGTGGTGGAAACGATCTTTCCATCCATGCCCCACACTTGCACAAACGCGTTGGAAGTCATATCCAGCGGCGGCAGGCTGATCACGTTCAACTCCCCCACTGAGTTAACTTTTGTCACCTGCGTAATGTCGCGCACCACTCCCGCCAGCATCGTATCCACCTGATTAAGCAGGATCACATTGACAAGGATGAAGACCGCCATGCCAAAGATAAGCAGGATCCCTGCCATAAAAGTTGAATACAGTAATGTAAGACGCAATCGGAGAGACATGGGCTTTGAGTGTACTAACGCTAGTTTAAACCAACCTGAGAAATTCAAAAAAACTGCCACAGAGAAATAATCTCTGTGGCAAAGGCAGCATCAAAAAACTACGGGGTTTCGCGCAAAACATATCCCACACCGCGCACCGTGTGGATCAGGCGCAGTTCGCCTTCCATCTCCAGTTTTTGGCGCAGGTACCGAATATACACTTCAAGCACATTGCTCTCGCCGCCGAAGTCATATCCCCAAACACGGTCGAAGATCACTTCGCGGGTCAACACCTGCTTGGGATGGCGCAGGAACAACTCGAGCAATTCATATTCCTTTGCAGTCAACGCCACAACACGCGAGCCGCGTGAAGCCTGTCGTGAACCCGTATCCAAAGACAGATCTGCAAATTTCAACACAGGAATACGTTCAGGCTGGGTACGGCGTAATAAGGCGCGTACACGCGCCAGCAGTTCATCCAAATTGAACGGCTTCACCATGTAATCGTCCGCGCCTGCATCGAGCCCCTGAATGCGGTCCTGCACGGTATCTTTTGCAGTCAACATCAAAATGGGAATCGAGCCGCCCGTTCGCAAACGGTGACACACTTCAAGACCGTCCATGCCAGGCAGCATCCAATCCAAAACCACCAGATCGGGTGTATGGTCGCGCGCAGCGATCAGCCCCATGCGGCCGTCAATGGCTGTATCCACGGTGTAGCCTTCGTAAGCCAGACCGCGTTGCAGCAACTTCAATATGGCTTGATCATCTTCAATTACCAGGATTCGCTCATTCATAGCAAGACTCCTCAATAAAAATATACCACAAAGTTTGGTAGAATGACTTTATGCATTTCAGCAAGCGTCTCTTCGACATCCTCTTTGCGGCACTCGCGCTGATCATTCTCTCCCCTATTATATTATTCATCGCGATATTCGTCCGCATCTTTATCGGAACTCCCATCCTCTTCAAACAACAGCGCCCCGGCTACAAAGGGACGCCTTTCCACATATACAAATTCCGCACGATGACAAACCGCCTCACCCCCAGCGGAGGCCTGCTCCCAGACGCCGAGCGTTTAACCTCACTGGGGCATTTCCTCCGCGCCCTCTCCCTCGACGAATTACCCGAACTCTTCAACATCCTGCGCGGAGACATGTCCTTCGTTGGGCCGCGCCCGCTGTTGATGGAATATCTCCCACTGTACTCCCCCGAACAAGCACGGCGGCATGACGTAGTCCCTGGCCTGACGGGTTGGGCGCAAGTCAACGGGCGCAATGCCCTCACCTGGCCCGATAAATTCAAATACGATGTCTGGTACGTGGACAACTGGTCTTTTTGGCTGGATATCAAGATCATTTTCATGACCGCATGGAAAGTGGTCAAGCGCGAAGGCATCACTCAGGAAGGCCACGCCACCACCGAATATTTCACAGGCAACAAATAAAAGCCGAGTTCTTGACATCTTTTTATCCGCGCGTATAATCAATAAAATCATTTGCGTGAAGACAAGTACCTGTTCAACTGTTCAGAGAACTGCCGTTCAGTGCGAGGCAGCCAGCCAGACAGCGAAATCCCCTTCACCTTTTCTTTCGCAGGGATGTTTCAAAACGACATCGTAAGAAAGACGGGCGTACCCGTTATAGTACACTCCGAGATTGCCCCACCCTCTCCACATGGAAGAGCTCAGGCGCAATAAAAGCAGGTGGCACCACGAAACGCCCCTTCGTCCTGCAATGGATCGGGGGCGTATTTTATTCCCTGCACACGGAGGTGCAACATGTTAGACATCAATCTCATTCGCGAAAACCCAGAACTGGTCCGCAAGGCCTTAAGAGACAGGCAGGCAGACCCATCCCCAGTGGATGCCATTTTGCAATTGGACGAAAAACGCCGCGCCCTGCTGGGACAGGTGGAAACGCTCAAAGCGGAGCGGAACACTGTCTCAAAGGAGATCGGGCAAATGAAAGACGCAGCAGCCCGACAGTTAAAGATCGAAGCGATGCGCGTGGTCGGTGATCAAATTGCAGAGTTCGACAGGCAGGTCGCTGAAGTCGAAAGCGAATTGAACGGGCTTACATCCACGCTTCCGAACATCCCCGACGAACGAACCCCCTACGGAACAAGTGAAGATGAAAATGTGGTGCTGCGCACAATTGGTGAACCGCGCAAATTTGATTTCACACCGCAGCCGCACTGGGACCTTGGAACTGCGCTCGGCATCATTGACTTTGAACGCGGCACGAAATTAACGGGCTCACGTTTTTATGTTTTGCAAAAAGCAGGCGCACGTTTGCAGCGCGCATTGATCGCGTGGATGCTGGACCTGCACATTCGCCAGAATTATCAGGAAGAGTATTTGCCTTTTATGGTGAAGAGCGCCACTGTGTACGGCGCGGGGCAGCTCCCGAAGTTCGCAGATAATTTATACAAAGACCACGAAGAGGATCTGTATTTTGTGCCCACCGCCGAGATCCCATTGACAGGACTGCACATGGACGAGATTCTCGATGAAGCCATGCTGCCAAAAATGTACACAGCCTACACGCCTTGTTTCCGCCGCGAAAAGATGAGCGCGGGACGGGACGTGCGCGGCATCAAGCGCGGACATCAATTCGATAAAGTGGAAATGTATATTTACAGCAAGCCAGAAGACTCAGACGCACTGCATCAGAAAATGTTGAAGGATGCGGAAGAGACCTGCGCCCTGCTCGGCATTCCGTATCGCGTAAAACAACTCTGCACAGCAGATATTGGCTTCGGCGCAACCATGACCTACGACCTCGAGATGTGGGCGCCTGGCTGTGACGAGTGGCTGGAAGTTTCATCGATCTCAAATGATTGCGACTTTCAGGCGCGTCGTGCGAATATAAAGTATCGTCCTGCGGATGGCGGCAAGGCAAAGTTCCTGCACACGTTGAACGGCTCGGGTCTGGGCCTGCCGCGCACGCTAATTGCTGTGATGGAAAATTATCAGCAGGCCGATGGTTCTATTGTTGTCCCCGAAGTGTTGCGCCCGTGGATGGGCGGCATTGACGTGATCAGGTAAACACGCCCAGCGAAAATAAGGTGACCCGATCATAATGATCGGGTCACCCCTACAATTATTTGAAGGAGATTGAATGGATCCCAACTCACTTAAATTATTTGCAGAAGTATTTCTGGAAGTTTCCACTTTTATTATTTTGCTTTTGGGTTTATTTGGGTTGTTGATCCCCATTTTCCCTGGCCTGACGATCATGTGGATCGCAACATTGATCTACGCGATCATTCAAGCCATCGTCGGCAATATGACCTGGGTGGGCTGGCTGCTTTTCGCAGTCATCACCATCCTGATGATCGGCGGCAACATTGTGGACAATATCATCATCGCCAAGCATGTCCGCGACAAGAACGTGCCGTGGAGTTCGATCTTGTGGGCGTTCGCGGCGGGCATCGTGGTCAGTTTGTTCTTCACCCCCATCGCTGGCATGATCGCCTCTCCCCTTGGACTGTACCTCGCCGAATGGAGAAGGCTGAAAGAGAAAAAACCTGCCTTCGATAACACAAAAGCCTGGATGACAGGCTGGGGCTGGTCACTCGCGGCAAGGTTCGGGATCGGAACTGTGATGATCGCGTTTTGGGGATTGTGGGCGTATCTATAAAACTAATAAAAAGCGGCTCCCGTTTGGGAGCCGCTTTTTATTATCTCTTAATCCAGTTCCTGGTTTGGATAAATTGGCCGATTTGTTGAAAATGGTAATGCAATTCCAATCGCCCAAGCCACAAGTCCAATCAATGACGCTTCAAGCAAAGTCGAGTCTCTTATTGAGGATATAAATCCAAAAATTATTCCAGCCAGTTTTACAACAGGCATTATAAAAATCAACATTAATAACAGTCGTTTTAGTAAATTGTCGTGCGGGATCAATAAATTTTCTCTAATCCTGGTTGTTAATTGCCATTCAAAAAATGGCAATAAGTATGCAACTACAAAACTAAGAATAATCAAAACTCTCCAGAATAATGAATGTGAAACAAAAATATATTCAAACGACCTTATAGAAATCAACATAAACATGGTGCCCATACAAACGTATAAGAATGACTTGGCAATAAGGGTGGGTCGAAAATTCAACCATAAATTAAACACACCACTTAAAAGTGCTAATATATTCGCTGCAATTTGAAAAAAGGTATCTTTGGTGGGAAATGAACCTATAAGATAAGAAAGTGTTCCATAAAATACAATCACCGAGAAAATCAGTCTCCAAAATGGTTGTCTGACTGAGCCAGTTACAGGGTCGTATTGATTTTTATCGTCAGTCACTTATATACCTTTCCTGTCAATACAACTTCAAGAAATATAAAGGATCTATTTCTTCGCATCCTGCGCGGACTTGATCAAGGCTTCCTTGAATTTCTCCCCTGCCGCATCCTTACCCAACGGCAGAAAGATCGAGCCTTTCTCACTCGCGTCTGTGAACATACCGCTGACGTTCATGCCCGTATCTGGGATCATGGCGTAAAATTTACTCTTCTCATAATCTTCCACAACAATATCCCGCAGCTGCATGGATTTGATATAAATGGCATTCTGGTCCACGCGGTCTGCGAGGATCAGCCAGCGATCGGTGAGGATGGCGGTCTGCACCAGCAATTTTGGTCCCGCCCCGCCGCCGAACAATCCCTTTTTGATCTTTTCGTTATTTGAAAGAATGCACTGAGTGTCCCCGCTCAAGATATCGCCAAGCGTGTGAGTTTCAATATATTTGTTGATCGCCTGCATCACATCAGGCGTAATATCTTGAAAAGAAATCTCTTTTGTAGAACGGTTGTAGTCGCCCATGGTTATCCTTCTTCTCTTTGTGTCATGCTGAGGGGGTGCTCTTCCCCCGAAGCATCTCTACCATTGCAAAACTAAGACCCTTCGTCGCGAAACCCGCTCCTCAGGGTGACACAACTTCCACTCTGACGGGACTTAGTCCTGTCAGAGTGGAAAATAAATTTAAAACAAAACTGGCTTGCTCAGCAATGCATTCAGCAATTTCACTGAGTTCTTCAGATCGTTGAAATCCACTACCTCTGAAGCCGAGTGGACATATCTGACAGGGATGGACAGCGCGCCAGACATGACGCCAGCGCCCGCAAGTTGGATCGCGTGTGCATCGGTGGTGCCGATCAGCAACACTTCCCGCTGATGCGGGATCTTCGCCTTCTCGGCAGTCTTGAGCATCCAATCCACCACGCGCGGGTCGGCGATCATGCCCACATCGCGGAACTTGATGCATGGCCCCTTGCCCAACTCCATCACCATTTTCAGGGAGGCGGGTGTATCTCCCGTGGGAGTGACATCCACCGCAATCGCAACATCAGGCGCAATGCCGAACGCAGCAGGGCCTGCTCCGCGCGTGCCCACTTCTTCCTGTGTAGTGAAGACAAAATAAACATCGTTCGGCGTGGACTTTAATCCACGCAAGGTTTCGATCAATGTCACCACGCCTGTGCGGTCATCCATTGATTTGGCAACCAGGCGGTCACCCATTTCAAAATAAGCCCGCTCAAATGCGCCCACGTCTCCCACTTTGACGGGACAATTTTCCTTGCTGGTCGCGCCGACATCGATATACATTTTATTGATCGGCAGCGCAGTATCCATATTTTCCAGGCGGTCATATCCAACCACGCCTGTCACGCCATTCAAAAAGCGGACGCGTGCTCCAAGGGTATAGCGCCCGAACGTGCCGCCAATGTTCGTGAAACGCACAAAACCCT
>JAVBXV010000348.1 GCA_030824405.1 Anaerolineales bacterium
GGCCGCCCTGTGAAGATTTGACCTCGATAAACTTTTCCAATTTCAACGCACTGAGAAGTTGATCTGTAACGCCTGCCATGGGCAGCGCGATCTCTTCAGAAATTTTGAAACCAGTAAGGTACCCACGGAAATAAAGAACCTTAAGAACCAGATCCTGAAGCCAGAGCTGCGAAAGGCCTGTATCTTCGATGCTATTGATCTGAGGGGGAGCAAAACCACCAGTGGCGCCAGAAGTCGTAGCTGTTGTTTGCCTTGTCATAAATACCACCATCCAAAAAAGATTGAAAAATAACTGTCGAGCGCGAGCTTAGAAGCAGATTATACTTCTTTTCGTTTATAATCCAGACACTATGAAACTATCTGTCATTATCCCCGTTTACAATGAAGTTGAAAGCATTAAAATCATTCTCAAACGTGTGCAGGATACAAATCTTGTTTCAGAGATCCTCATTGTAGACGATGGATCCAAAGATGGCACCCGCGATGTGTTGAAAACACTGGACGGCAAAGATGGTGTGCGCGTCATCCTACACGAAAAGAATCAAGGTAAGGGAGCGGCTGTCCGCACAGGCATGAATGCCGCAACTGGCGAAATTCTGCTCATTCAGGACGCCGACCTTGAATATGATCCACGCGACTACCCAGAGCTACTAAAACCAATCGAAGAAGGCCTGGCAGATGTCGTATACGGCTCGCGCTTTCTTGGCCGCGCACATCGCGTGACCATGTTCTGGCATCTGGTTGCGAATCGCATGCTCACCTTCCTCACCAATATTCTCTACAACACCATCCTCACAGACATGGAAACAGGCTACAAGGTTTTCCGTCGTGAAGTGATCCAGGGCATGGTCATTCATGCCAACAGTTTCAACTTTGAACCCGAATTCACCGCCAAGATCCTCAAACGCAAATACCGCATCTTTGAGGTGGCGATTACTTTTAATCCACGCGATTACACTCAGGGGAAAAAGATCAAACTACACGACGCCTTCGAAGCCGTGTGGGCTTTGATCAAATATCGGTTTGTCGAATAGAAATAAAAGGCGGATGTGAAAAACACATCCGCCTTTTATTTCTTGAACAGGCTATAAAACAGATTTTCCAGACCATCGAGAGACTCTCGAACCGCCTCAGACAACCCTTTGCCTGTTGACGTGTGCCCAGGCTGGATCGCCACGAGCAGCACCTCTGGCCGAATCTTCTTGGGGATGATCTTGAACAGTACGGGCAAATTCGCCGTGTGTGTGGATACGCCAAAATCTTTTATATTTTCCAGATCCACCAAAGTGATCTCGCCAGGGCTTGCGCCGAAATCAGCCGCATCCACGATCAGTACAAGGTTGGCTCCAGATGCTTCGATCTCACGAATGCTGTTTTCAGGCACATCGCCTGCATCGATCAATGGGATGCGTACTCTTTTCTTCAAACGCCGTACAAGGTAAGTCCCCACACCATCATCGCCGCGCGCACGATTGCCAACACCCAGCAAAAGTGCATTCTTGTTCATTAGGCGGCTTTGAATTTCATCGAGCATGGTGAATCCATTTTAACTGATTCACAGGCTGCCGACTAGCTTTCCCATACCTATCTTAAAAACAAACGCCCCCGCGAGTTCAAACTCGCGGGGGCGTCAGGTTCTTATTTACGGTTTTGCATACACGGTGTAATCTAGCACATAATCGCCAGGTTCGTAATCGATCGCGCCATCATTTATGACAGCATCAAATGTGGCGGTAGTGCTTAGGTGATGCTCACCCACAGGCCAGTCACTCAGGCTTGTGTATAACAGCCTGCATAACTGTCCGCCTGTTTCAATTTCAAGAGAGTTAAACGAATCCTGCGACACATCCTTGCCATCCAGGGTAAATTTCAACTGGATGTTTTCAAAATTCTTCGCAATCGTCTCCGCATCCACAGCGCACCAGACGTAGCCCCAGATCACAGATTCAGTGTCACCCAGAGTAACGGAATACACTGCGGTTCCAGGTTTTGAAAATGTAGTTGCATCATACGTTTCACGCGCAAGGTCTTCAAGAAATGGGACGCCAGAAGATAGCGCGGCTTCCGCCTCTGAAACGGCTGCAACTTTGGGCGCACCAGATGGTGTCACGCCTGCGCCAAGCGGCTGCAACACCGCGTCAATGCCTGCCTGTAGAACAATGTCTTCGGAGGTATAAGCAGTTGTCTCGTCCATGGGGACGCGCAGCGTGGGCGGAACTCCCTGCCCTTCGAGGAAGAGACTGCCATCAGGCAGAGTCATGCGTCCCGTGGGTACAGTCAGCTCAAATCCCTCTGGCAAAGCAAATTGACCGCGAGCTGTTTCTGCTTCGACACCCGCCGTGGGAGTTTGCCCCACCACGATCATGCCAGGCACCTGGCTGAAACCATAGGCTTCAATTTCACAGGCACTAAAACATGCCTGCCCCACCAGCAAAACCATCTTGTCGAAACGGTATTGATTTTCATTTGGCAAAACTTTATCGCGCAAACCTTCGGGTTCGAATTGACCTGTTTCATCGCTGAAATAAGCCAACTGCCCCATTTGAATTTCCTGATCGGTGAGGAAGCCCGCCAGGCCAAGCGACGCGCCGCCGTTGTTGTAACGCATATCCACAATAATGCCTGCCACTTCAGCGGCCGTGAAATTTTGCAAAGCGCGCTCAAAGAGACGAACAGTTAAGTTGAGATCATCTGCATTGCTGTTGATGCGAATATACCCAACCGCTTCATTGCCCAAAGAAATAATGCGTGCGTCCACTGGGAGCAAGGATGAACGATCCACACCATAATTTACAGAGGTGCGCCCAAAACTTTGCTGTTCTTGAATGGCAGTTAATGCGGCACTTTGAATTGTGCCGTCTGGATTCGTAAACTTGACCGTTGCCTCCTGCCCAGGCTGTGCAGTTAACAAATAACGCGTCTTCTGATATCGAATGGCAAAATCGGAAGACTGCAAGGAATAGGATTGCGCCGCACTGATCGCATCTGTGATCGGCAAGTCGTTGAATTCAAGAATCTCCGCGCCTGTTTGCATACCCGCTGCTTGTGCGGGGCCGCCTTCCAAAACGAAGATCGCAAAGACGCGCCCATCGTCAAATTCACGGATGGCAAACCCATAGCCGCCAGAGATTGCGGTTTGAAAATCCTGCTGGGAATATTGACCCGCACCCAGGCCTACATGTCCATCACGGAATGCCCAGGTGAAATCACGCAATGCCAGATAAAAAGCATTCGGGTCTTTATCTTTTTCAGCCTGCTCCACACGAGGACGAAGGTCTGCGTACAAGGCATCCCAATCAGGGGCTTTGTCTTCAATATCGGTGAACGCATATTCCTTGCGGACGGTTGTGAACATTTCGTCGAATGCCTCAAGATAAGTCTTCGAAGAAAAATCTTTAATGGCAATATCAGCGGGTTCGTATAAAGTGAATTCAGGGGTTGCCTCCTGTGAGATCACGAACGGACTCTGATCCAAGTCCACCACTGAATATCCCGCAGGAATGGCAGCCGCAGGATCATCTGTAGTAAAGAGCAGGCCGTCTTCGCCAAAATCAGTTGGGAATTGCTGCTCAGCATCTGGTGACCAAATCACCAATTTTCCACCGATCACTTCATCTTTATTTTCAGTGTCAGTTTTTATGGAAGCAAGATAGGAAGGCCAGCCGCGTGAACGGTCATCGCCCTGCGAGAACGGTCCTCCGTATAAATTAGGTGAATACGCCACCGCAAAGATCTGCACGCCCAGATCTTCGACATCATCATTATTGACATCATTCAAAGTGCCGCGCGGAACAGCGGGCAGGCTCAAATCAAATGTGCCACTTAAAGAGGCAGCGTCGAAATTCATCACACCCAGCACCTGTGATTCAACGGGTAATTCCCACTCTTCATCGCGGGTCACAAAGGCGTGCATATCCGTCAATGCCACCGCGTTTTCCACATAATAGCGGGTAAGGACAAAATCATTGGTTACTTGATAGGTTCCGCTGATCAGGTACGGCTGGGTGGTCTCTACTGGCGTTAAGTCCGCTTTTGGAGCGCAGGACGCCATCAGCATCCCTGCCACCAAAAGCAAACTGAGGGTTTTTAATATTGATCGTTTCATTGTCTCTCCTTTAAACCAAGGTCGTTTGATTATAACCACTCACATAAACAGGACATTAACCTAATGGTCATGTATAATTCGGGCATGCAAACCTGGAATGAACAACTCAAAGCTGAATTCGATAGGGCCACACAAGCCCGTATCAAACACAACGACGGGCAGGCCCGCGTTTGTGCAAGGCGCGCGGCTGGCATCGCCATTCGGGAATATTTCACCCGCAAAGGGACAGCTCCCTCAAGCCTGAGCGCCTACGACCTTCTTAATCTTCTTAAGGAAGACCCGCATCTTCCCGCCGACATGAAACTGATCGCTGAGCATTTGACAGTTCGTGTCACTGAAGAATTCACACTCCCCGTCCAGGCAGATCTTGTAGCCGAAGCGCGTATTTTATGCAGGTGGCTTCTCCCTGATTGGAGATAAAAAGACACAAAAAGACCTCGAAGATGTTGAACATCTTCGAGGTCTTTTTACTTTATAAAATAGACGTTACCCGCGGCGGCCCGTCAAATGATACAACGCGCGCGCCACAGTGATGATCAACAGCATCCCAGACATGACCCCGCCAAAGATGAAAACCAAAGTGCGCCAATCATGAAAGCGCAGCGTGATCGTCTCGCGCGCGGGCATGGATATTCTGCCGCGCAGGCGTTGGACAATGCCACTCGGAGGCGCGACCCGCTTCAAGGTCCCAGCGAGATGCGATTCCAAAGTGTCAAATTCTTCTTCGTGTGAGGTGGTCTGCTTGCGTGTTGTCATACGTTTATCTACTCAATGGGATATAAGATCAACCCTACAGTTCCTGGCCCAAGGTTTGCGGCAATGGAAATGGACAGGTCGCTGATCATCGTCTCTTTATGGTTGAAATGTTTTTTGGCATCTTCGAGCAAAGCTTGGCCAGATTGCAGATCGCGGGCATGCACAACAGCGAGATAAACAGGCTGATTGCCATATTCTTCTTTTGCCATTTCGATCACGCGTTCGAGCGCCGCCTTGCGGGTGCGGACGCGTTCGGCCATGTTTAAAACACCGTCTCGCAAAACCGCAATTGGTTTTACATTCAATACAGATGCAAGTGCGGCCTGCAAGGTACCCACGCGGCCAGACATCTTTGCGTACTCAAGCGTATCGAGCGTAAGAATAACCCGCACCTTGCTGCGAATATCCTCAATGCTCTTTACGATCTCGTCAATGGATTTTCCAGCCCGTTCCATTTTGCGGGCTTCGCGGCACATCAAACCAATGCCCAATGAACCGCAGGCGGAATCGATCGGAATGATATTGAATTCTTCTTTTAATTCTTCAGCGGCAGAAATTGCCGAAGCGTACGTACCAGATAATTTTGCGGTAATGTGGATCGAGAGAATGGTATCGCCCTTTTGAGCGACCTTTCGGTAGAACTCAACAAATTGATGCGGTGAAGGTTGTGCGGTCTTGGGGATGCGCTTGCTTTCATCTACAAGCTTGTAAAATCCCTCATTATCCAGCTCAACGCCTTGAAGGTAGGATTTTTCGCCAAAAAGAATATTTACAGGGATTGAGTCAATTCCATACTCTTTATCCCATCCGGGAAGAATATCGGCAGCACCATCGGTTACGATCCTCAACATGGTTTAATCTCCTTCTAAATTAAGATTTTGATCTTCCAATTGATCGCGAAGAGATAAAAGCGTTCGGTGATAAAGGCTCTTCACGGCTCCTTCACTTCGTCCCATGATCTCGCCGATCTCGGCGTTAGACATGTTCTCCACAAACTTCAAAATTAATAAATTTTGTCTTTCAGGTGGCAGGCGGCGGATCATTCTTAACAATGATTCCTGCTCCTGCGAGCGGACCAGATTGCGTTCGGGGTGGTCGCCCTTGTTCGGCAAAACGGGCAGATCGTCCAGCGGAATTTCCTGCTTGCGTCCACGATCACGATGCCAATTGGCCACCAGATTGTGCGCAATTCGATACAGCCACGCAGAAAAAGGAACTCCTCGATCTGTGTAATTCTTGATGTGGTTCATCGCCCGCTGAAACACACGGGCCGTGAGATCTTCCGCATCATGAACGTTTCCCGTTCTGTAGTACACATAGTTAAAGATACGCTCTACATAATGTTCATAGAGCCTTCCAAAAGACTCACGGTCACCTTGTGAGGCCAGCGAGAGTACTTCTTCTTCGTTGTATTCCAGTTCGGCCAAGAAAATAACCTTACCGACGGACTTGCAATAAATAACACCATCGGATTTGAGAAGTTACACTGAGTATAACATGTTGAATCCATCACGATTTTGGACATGCGATCGGCACACACAAAATAAATTTTCATAAATCCGATCAAAAATTCTGCAAAGAATAAAATCTTTTGAACAGACCTCTTATTTTTTCGTACGTGGCTGCAAAATCCATGTACAGAAACATGACAAATTCTCAAGAAACCGATTGAATATGGAAAGTATGCTAAAACGTTCAATGGTATAATTTCCGCCCGTATGAGCCCTGAAACTAATTCAAGCAAAACAAAAGTCTGTCCTACATGTGGAACGCGCTTAAGCGAGAATGCAACGCGCTGTCTCGTGTGCGGGACCGAGTTTACTGCGCGGCCTGAAGCCAAAGTTGTAAAAAAGGCTGAAAAGTCGGTTCAAGCCAGCCGCATGCCCGAAATTCGCCTGAGCCTCCCTGCCGCTGTGGGTATTCTTGCAGTGGTGATCGTGGTTGCGGCGATTATCGTTTTCTTTGCTTTACGCGCCAGCGGGGGCACGACAGCACTTGAAAACGTAGAAACCGCCACCCCATCTTTAACACCAACCATCACACAACCAGCAACTGCAACGTTCATTCCAACGGACATTCCCACTGCCACCCCGCAACCACCGTTTGATTACACAGTCTCTGCCGGGGATGGGTCTTGCTCGCAAATCGCATTTAACTTTGGCATCTCTGTCCAAAGCATTATCGTTACCAACAACCTGGCATCCACCTGCCCGATCAGCGTGGGACAGATCCTCAAAATTCCATACCCAACACCCACCATTCCACCCCCAGCCACAAACACACCACCAGCCGCAGATCAAACTCAGCAGGCTTGTGAAACCGTCCCGATCACCGTGCAGGAAAACGACACACTCTCCAGCATTGCCCTCAACTACGCCGTGCCGATGGCCGCCATCAAAGAATTCAACGGCCTCACCACAGACAATGTATTTTTAGGACAATCGCTGCTCGTGCCGCTTTGTAT
>JAVBXV010000280.1 GCA_030824405.1 Anaerolineales bacterium
TGTTGCGCCAACTTTGAGCACATCTGTGGCCCTGCTCCCCATCTACGCCACAGATGTGCTCAAAGTTGGCGCAACAGGTTTGGGTATATTGCGAGCCGCACCTTCCATCGGCGCGTTGATCATGGCCTTCGCGTTGGCACATCTGCCCCCGATGAAAAACGCGGGCAAAATTTTGCTGACAGCCGTGGCAGGGTTCGGCATCGCAACCATCATCTTTGGGTTATCCAAATCCTTCCTCCTGTCTGTAGCCATGCTGGGCATACTCGGCTGCCTGGACAATGTCAGTGTGGTGATTCGCGGCACACTGCTGCTCACGCAAACGCCAGACGAAATGCGTGGACGTGTCTCTTCCGTCAACAGTATTTTTATTGGCATCTCGAACGAGCTCGGTAGTTTTGAATCAGGCTTGGCCGCTGGTTTGTTTGGGCCGATTGCCGCCGTGGTGATGGGCGGCATTGGCACATTGATCGTGGTCGGCGCAATTGCGAAATTTTCCCCCGAACTGCGTGACCTGAAAACTCTCGATGTGCCAGAATAAAACGGCTCAATATGGTACGATAAAAAGCGGGAGGCACCTATGAATATCTTTTTGATTCTTGCGTTTGTATTTGCTGTGCTCGAAGCCGTGGCTTTGCAAAAAGACTGGTTCAAGTTGGAAGTCATTGCCAAACCTGGCGTGATGATCGCCCTGTTTATCTGGCTGTACACATCTGCTGGATTGAGCGGGGTTTTACTTTGGTTCGGGCTGGGGATTCTTTTATCTTTGGTCGGGGATGTGTTATTGATGATCTCGCTCGACCGATTTTTTCTGGTGGGGCTGGTCGCGTTTTTATTCGCGCATGTGGCCTACATCATCGGCTTTAACATTCCATTGCCGCCCGTTTCTGCATGGACAATTATTCTGGCGCTCATGATCGGGCTGGGCGGCGCGCGCGTCATTCGGCGCATCATTGCGGCGCTAGTCGCCAACAAACAGGGACGCATGCGCGTGCCGATCATTATCTACAGCATGGTCATTTCGCTGATGTTGTTATCTGCGATGATCAAACTCACCGACCTGAGCTGGAACGCAAGCGCGGCATTACTCGTCAGCATTGGCGCGTTCCTATTCTATCTCTCGGACATCATCCTCGCCTGGAACAAATTCGTCTCCCCCATTCAAGGTGGACGCATCTACAATATCGCCGCCTATCACCTCGGCCAGATCATGTTGATCGCGGGTGTCGTGATCCAGTTTTCAAAATAATTTTTTATTCAAATTAAGGTACGTCCCTCAGCATGAAACAATATGCTGAGGGACGTTTGTTGTTTCTTCAGGGTGGCATCTATCATTCAACAATAATATTCACACGATGCCAGGCGTTATTCATATATCCCTTGAAATTCCAAACTTGCGCAACCTCGGCGGACTGGCTATTGATCGCCGAATCTACAGCGCGCACCACCAGTTGATATTTCCCTGGTTTCAATTCAAGTTCCAACTTCCACAAAGTCCATGCCCACGGGCCTGCATCATTTAAAAGTTTCGCCGCAGTCCAACTCTCACCGCCATCGCAGGAAACATCCACGCGCATCACGTCCCGCCCGCCGCCCGCGATCGAATATCCCTGCACGGTCACAACACCTGAAGCAACCTGCTCCTCTTCAACATGCGAGCAGATCACCGAGGTCACATTCATTTCGCTGAGCATAATGCCCTCGTCCCAGTTCACAGTTTCAGGTCCGATCTGAGGCGCAAACAATCGATAGGCATGCCGCTGAAAATAATTCTGCGAAGGTTCATCCTGCACAGTGATGCGCTCCAGCCACTTCACACTGCGCGCGCCAATAAACCCAGGCACCAGCGCCCGCAACGGAAATCCATGCGCTGGCATCAATGGCTCGCCATTCATTTCATACGCAAGGATCACTTCCGCATTCAGCGCCTTCGTCAGCGGGATCGACCCGCCAAAATTAAAACGTGTATTGAGACGTTCCGCTTCATCCAACCCGCCAAAATCAACATGCTGATGAAGAGACGCTTCGCTGTCCACGCCCGCAGCTGCCAGCACATCTCGAAGCCTCACCCCCACCCAGGCAGCGTGACTGATCGCCTCGACACCCCAGGGCAATTCATGCGGAATCGGCTGCACAGCGATCAACTCTTCGCGGCGGTTGCCCGCGCACTGCAACGTTGCAGAGACTTCCACACGCTCAAAATTATTTTTCAATTCATTTAGCGAAAGCGAGAGTGACTTTGAAACATTGCCGTTCACAGCCAGGCGATAACCATCCACATTGACCATGGGCACGTCACCATGACTGCGCACAAAAAATAATTCCGTGGGGGTAACAGAAGACCGCCCCAATAGTTTCACGGGCGGGCTGGCATTGAAAGGATTTTCCTGTTTCACAACAAAATCAGAATGTTTACCAAAATTTGTTTTACTCAAAAACACACCACCTTACAAGTTAATAGTTGAATCATAATCGAAATATTCAAACCACACCTAAGTTGCTTCTCCCCTACCAATATCCCATGGCAAGGCCTGCCGCTTTCCATATAATGCAACAGTTCATTAATCTTATAAACACAGAGGCATTTATTTATGTATAGTTACCCGATCAAACTTGAATTCCCCATGATCAGCATAGGCCGTCAGGTGGATGTGCGAAATGGCGATGGAAAATTCATTATGCGCGCCACCGACCCATTCTTCTCTTTCAAAGACAGCATGAACGTTACCAATGGAAATGGGACATCGGTATATCAGATCAACGGCGACACAAGTTTTCGCTTCATGTTCCAATTCGCCAGCATGTCCACAGTTTGGAATATCCAAACTCCTGATGGCAAACCAGTTGCTTCGGTTCGAAATTACTACGCCCGCATGGAAGAGTTTGAGTCCATTGGCATTGAAAAGCCATCCTCGATCAACGCGGACGGGACTCCTTCCTTCAAAGGCATCGCGGGTCAATTTGCCGCGAACATGGCCAATCACAGCATCAGCCGCAACGTCCCTGCCAGACTCGTTTATCAGGTGATGGACAGCGAGGAAGGCGGCAACACCCTCGGCTGGATCATCCCCTCGCGCGGGACAGCCTGGTTCGATTTCCTGCCCTATTCCACGCGAATTCAAATTCTCAAGTTCCCTTTTGTTGGGCGCGCCTACACACCTTCGTACGAATTCAAAATTGGCAATCTTTCCAATCCCGCCACACTCAAACTGCAAAAGCAGCGTGACCTGTTGGTTGATCGCTACACATTGGAAAAACTCGGCGAACTCAGTGACGCCAATGAACGCTGGGCCATCCCTGCATTAACCCTGGCAACCATGTTCGAACGCACCCGCGTCAAAGAAATGACAGACTGGTAATTTTTTGTGTCACCCTGAACGCCAGCGAAGGGTTTCGTTCTCACTCACACAGTTCAAACAAAGAGAGAGATTTTCCAAATCCGCCCCGAAAATATTTTCGGGGCGGATTTATTTTGAAATCAAGTATGATATTCAAAAAACAAATAAAAGGATAACAGATGCAACCCATTGTATTGATCATATTTATCGGCATCGTTGGCGGAATGGCCATTGGCCTGCAAAGCCCCATGTCCAGCATCATCAGCCAGCGGATCGGCGTACTGGAAAGCATATTCATTGTCCACCTGGGGGGAGCGCTGGTAGTGTTGATCCCGATGCTCGTAAGCGGCAGCAAGCTCGGACAATGGCGAAGCGTGCCCTGGTACACATTATTCGCGGGCGCATTCGGCCTCATCGTCATCTTTTCGATGAGCTATATGATTCCGCGTATTGGGATCGCTGGTGCGTTGATCACCCTGATGGCGGGACAGCTTTTGGTGGGTTCCATCCTCGATCAATTTGGTCTTCTGGGTGTCATTCCACGACCCATGGACCTAACCCGCAGCATCGGCCTTGCGATTGTATTGGTGGGCGTCTGGTTGACCGTCAAATAAAAAATCTTCTGCCAAAATAAAAGGACACCGCACGGTGTCCTTTTATTTTTATTTTTCGATCGTCACAATATATTCGTGGATGAGATGCGCGTACCGATTTTGCAAACGGATGAAATGATTTTGGATCGCGTCCGCTTCGGAGCCTTCGAGCACAATGAACTTGCCGCGCTCCACGCCGCTGCGCGCGATCTCGCGGCAAACTGCTTCGGTGATCAACTCTGCCAATAGAACCTGTCCCTGCGGAGTGGTATCGAGGCGGTTGTTTTTATCCAGATAAATTTTTACCGAGGGCGCGCCCGTTGCGATCACGATGCTTGAATTGACGCGGTCAAAATAAACACGCTGACGCGAATCCGTTCGGTCATCAAAATTAATATCAGTGAAGAGCGCATTGCTGCCGCGCGTAGGCGGCGCAACCAATGTCTCTTTTTTGGAATGCACCTGCACCATCGCTTCGGCGCGCAGCTTTCCAATGTACGCAGTGATCACACCCTCACCACCCACCTGCCTGCCGTCCACATGAATGCGCGCTTCGCCGATGGTCGGGTCATTTTTATTCGGCTTCAACACCACCTGCGGCGTGGACACGATCACTTCGGGGCTGTTCGAGATCACAGTCACCGTTGCGCCCGCTCTGGTCTTCTCCACAATATCTGCGCGCAGGGTCAGGCTGAGGCTTTGTCCCGTTTGCACATACGCGCGTTCAGGAAAAAACCCAATTCCAGAAGGCGGCAATTGAATGATCTTTTGCGTGCCGTCTTCTCTTCGTTCGGTTAACTCGGTCAGCGCAATCGTGTTCAATTCATGCAGTGCATGGTTGATCTTCTGACGCAATTGTTTATCGAGCTTGGTCTGCTCATCGTGGACAGCGTGCTCGCGTTCCTTTTGGATCAACGGTTCCAACTTGCTTTCCACCGTCAACTTCAACGCCTTTGCAAATGGATGTGTCCAATTGATACCATCACGAGTTGCAGTGAGCACGGGCTCATCATTTTTCAACAGATCGTGCAAATAATCGCATTGCATCGAACCGTAAAAATACGAAGCATACGGGTCGCTTTCAAACTTGAGCATGGTCAACGAGATCACTGTGGCATTGCTCACCACCAGCAAACCGCCATCGGCATAATCGCCTTCTTCACTGCGTGTGGATAACTGGATTCCCGACCGATACACTTCCAGCTTCACAGAAGCGGGGAAGCCTTGAATTTTGACCTTCTCACTGAGAACTTTTTCGCCTCGCGGTGACTTGTAGCTGAGGATGTGTTCGTGACGCACTTTCCCATCTGACGCAATGTCCTGCAAAATGATCTTACGTTTGGGGTTGCTCATGATCGGGCGCAGCTCGAAATGTCTCTGCAAATAATTGCGGAAGTTGTCGAACTGCGGCACTTTCACATCATCGCGAGAGATGACGATTTCAAGGATGGTGCCGTTACCTTCCAGCACACCATACTTCTGGCGCAATGGGACTGTGGCCCTTATAGGTTCAGCCAGATCGAATGTAGGGATGCCTTTTTTGATCAGCAGCGAGCACGAATAAAAATTCCCGCCCTTGAACGAATGGACATATCCGTAGCCCAGCCCGAAAATGGAATCCTTCAGTCCACGCCCCCACATGCCGCGCACGTGCTTGTCTTCTTTCATGCCGCTGGTGGCTTCGCCATAAGTTCCCACCACCTTATCCATGCGTGAATCATTCATCCCCTCCGCATGATCACGCACGCGGACGATGGAATTTTTATGCTTTCGATGCACTTCGATGATGATCTCGCCGCCCACAGACCAGCCAGCCTGCTCGAGGCGTGAATAACTGTCATTGCAATTGGTGATCACTTCAACCAGCGCGCGGAATACATCCTTGCGAATCGCCTGGTCTGCCTGTTGCAGAGCCACACGGTCTGCGTACTGTAACTTTCTACTACTCACGATACAAATTACCTTTCTCTCAATATTCCATATTCTTTAAATAAAAGATGCCATCTGTCAGATGAGTTTTACTTCTTCCTGCCAGCTTTTTTCGCAGAGGGTTTTAGCAGGTCAGCAAAATATGTTTCGCAAAAATTCAGGAAGGTCACCAGGTCCAACCTATCGTGCAGGCGGGCATACCCTTTGAACAAGTTGACATTTCTCGCCAGTGTCTCAGCCGATGACTCCATGGTGCAGAACAGCATGTCTCTGAAATCAAATTGACTGATCTTTGCCTTCTCACCAAATCGCTTATACAGCCTATACGCACCCGATTTCTCCATGGCACGCACCAACTGATGCGCCTTCGCCTTCTCTTCTTTCGAAACGACAGGCACTGCCACAGGTTTCTCAACTTTGACAACCACAGGAATGGTCATCTCAGGTTGAACGGCCTGCATCTTTTTCACTTGCGCAACAGCCTTCTTCTGCTTGACGGGCTGTGCAACAACTGGCTTGGGTTCAGGTTTTATTTCCACCGCAGGCGGCAACAACGCAAATTGAGTGGGCTGTGCTTTCTGTACTCTGCGTTTTTTCTGAACCTGTATTTTTTCAGGTTTTAATTTCGGAGCCGCCTTCTTCACAACAGGCGCTTGAACAACTTGTTTCTTTACAACCTGCTTTTCAACCTGCACAACTACGGGTTTCACTGGCACAGGTGTTTTCTTTACAACCTGTTTGGTCACTTTTTTAGGCTGCACAGGTTTTTGTTTAATAATCTTCTTTTCAGCCTGTACGACCACGGGCTTCACTGGCACAAACGATTTCTTTTCAGCCTGCTTGATTGTCTTTTTTGGTGAAACAATTTTTTGTGCAACTACCTGCTTCTCAACTTGCACAGGTGTGTCACTTTGAGGGAGCGCTTTTCGCGACCGAAGAGTCTCATGCTTGCGGGGTAAAGTCCCTTTGCTATCTTTCAGGGCAGTATTTTTGAGATGACTGGTGATTATTTTCTTCGGCGCAGCAGGCTTTTGTTTCGACACCTGCTTCTTAACCTGCACAGGCGTTTTCTTCACAACCTGTCTGGTTACTTTTTTGGGCAGATCAATTTTTTGAACAACTGCATGCACTTCAACTTTTGGCGCAATCACAATTTTCTTTTTAGTTGGAGCAACAGCGATCTTTTTCTTTTGTACTGGTTTTACTTTTTTGACAGCAGGCACAACGACAGCCTGCTTTTTCTTTTTCGCCACAGGCTTAATAAGCCCCAGCGCTTTGGCCGTCCGCTCTGCGAGTTTTTGGCCTCTAAACTTCAAAGTAAACCCTTCGAGCGAGTTGCCTTTGAGAAAACCCTTTTCACGGCAATCTGTTAAACGCCTGAGCACCAACGCAGA
>JAVBXV010000298.1 GCA_030824405.1 Anaerolineales bacterium
TGAAATCTATTTCTTGTGCGCATCGATGTAATTGACGGCATCACCCACAGTGGCGATCTTCTGGGCATCTTCGTCAGAGATCTCGGTTCCGAATTTATCTTCGAAAGCCATGATCAATTCAACGAGGTCCAAAGAATCAGCCTCAAGTTCCTCGCGGAAACGGGCTTCCATTGTGATCTTAGCCTCATCCGCACCAAGCAGATCTTTCACGATTGCCTTAAGTTCTGTATATGTGTCAGACATATTTAATCTCCTCTATAATTTGATATGCTTATTGTAATCGGTTGATAAACCGTGTCAAGCCGAAGCTAGACCAACACACTCAGGAACACTCCCCCATGACAAAAGTTGCGCCAATTGATCAGAGAAAAGCCGACCACATTAAAATAAACTTAGAACAGGATGTCCGCTCCGCACTCACCAGTGGACTCGAAAAGTATCACTTCATCCACGAAGCATTACCCGAGCTGGACTTAAACCGTCTCAACACAAGCCTCAACCTGTTCGGCAAACAACTGGCATCTCCCACCCTTGTCAGTTCCATGACGGGCGGCACATCCGAAGCAGAGACCATCAACCTGCGTCTCGCCGAAGCTGCGCAGGAATGCAATATCGCCATGGGAGTCGGTTCACAGCGCGCGGCAATCGAACACCCCGAGCAAGCCAAAACATTTCAAGTTCGCAGAGTTGCGCCAGATATTTTATTATTTGCAAATATAGGCGCTGTGCAATTCAACTACGGCTACGGTGTTGACCAATGCCGCAAAGCCGTAGACATGATCCAGGCAGATGCTCTCTATCTGCATCTGAATCCCTTACAGGAAGCCGTACAAGATGCGGGCGACACGAATTGGATCGGCATCGCAAAAAAGATTGAAGAAGTCTGTAAAAAACTCGAAGTCCCCGTCATTGCAAAAGAAGTGGGCTGGGGAATTTCAGAGCGCACAGCAAAGATACTAGCCGATTGCGGTGTGCAAGCCATAGACGTGGCAGGCGCAGGCGGCACAAGCTGGTCTCAAGTGGAAATGCATCGCGCGCCAGATGAATTCACCCGTCAACTTGCAGCCACCTTTGTTGGCTGGGGCATCCCCACCGCCGAGTCTATTTTGAATGTCAAAAAAGGCGCACCTGAAATGACCATCTTTGCATCTGGCGGTATCAAAGATGGGCTTGATATCGCCAAGTCTGTTGCGCTGGGTGCAACCCTCGGCGGCATGGCAGGTCAATTTTTAAAAGCTGCAGCAGTCTCCACCGAAAAAGCCGTGGATATGATGAAGCTGACTAAACGCCAGATCGAAGTCACTATGTTTGCAACTGGAGCAGGTTCATTGGATGAATTGAGACAAGGCAAGTTGGCAGTTAAATAATCATTCCGTAAACAAAGTAGATCAATGCATCCAAAATATATTGCCTCAAGATTTCTGATCGCCTTAATTGCAGTGAGCCTGATTGCCCTGTTGGCGTGGATGTCTTTGCGCGGGCAATCGAACACCTCCCTGCCGCCAAGTACTCCCACTACCGTCCCCGTCATAGATTTCGTAACCAACATCCCACAAAAAGCGGCCTGGAAAAACAATGTGATGGTCTCCGCCGAGGCAACTCCTGGAACAACCTGTCAACTGATCTACATCTCTCCATCAGGCGAAAATCGCCAGACAGATACGATCGCAAACATAAACGGGCTATGTGAGTGGAAATGGCAGATCAAAGAATCAGAAGGAAAAGGTCACGGCAGGTTGATATTCACCATTGGCGAAACTACTGAAACTCATTTTCTGGAAATACTACCCAGTTTCTAAAGAGACGCAACCCAAATAAAAAAAGTGGCGGTCAAATGACCGCCACTTTTTTTATTTATTACTCTCGCTCTTCATTTACGGATTTGTCTGTTGTCCTGCACCCCAACCGTTCATCATACCGCGGCCATTGCCGCCGCCCATCATGCCAGTACCATAGTTACCTTGTGGGCCTGTGCCTGTGCAATTTCCAGTGCCCATGCCGCCACGGCCAAAACCGCGCGCGAGCATCAAGTCTGCCTGGGCCTGGGTAATGACATTGGCTTTCACAGCAGCTGCCAGTGCGTTTGTGCGCACTTCCGTCATAATGGCAGGGAATTCTTCAGCGGTCACGCCAGCAGAAAGAGCGATGTCATACATGGTTTCTCCAGCCGCGAGACGGGTATTGATATCATTCACGTTCAGGTCAAGAGTCTTTGCGAATTCGATCACCATGAAAGTGTGCAGGGGGCCAGATGTGCCATTCTGCATCATGCCGCGACCTGCAGGGGGTGTACCATCCTGGGCAAACGCCACGCCCACACCAAATATGCCGAGTGCAAACACAACCAAAGCAACGACCAAAATTGTCTTTTTCATTTTATTTCTCCTTTTATTGAGCAGAGTTTCTCTGCTTACCATTGAACTACTCTCGAATAATACGACCCTTGTTTAAAGGTTATGTAAAGAAAAGAGCAAGATTGCGGAAAGAAATAAATTCTGAAAATTCAAATCCAAAGTAATGGGTACCTATTCTCGAACTTCGGCTAAAATATCCCCGTGCAATCTAATGAAATCAAATATCTGGGATACGGACTTGGCATCGGAGCGATCATCGCGAGCTTTCTCCTTGGCGGAACTTTGTTTTTATCAAAAACGGGCGCCTTCAATACGGTTACGCCAACCATAACCAATACATTTCTGCCGTCAGCCACTTTCACGGCAACTCCCCAAAATACGAGCACCTTCACGCCTACTCCAACTTTGCTACCGCCTGCCACTTTCTTGCCCTCCCCCACTACAACACCATCATCAACCGAATTATTAATCGCAAGTGGAGAAGTCTATATCGTTGGCCCACTGACAAGAGACCAGCAGATCAAACTTTACGAAACGTCACTGGGTTTTATTTCACCAACATTTGAACAAAGCAGGCAAATGTCTGTTCAGGTCAACAACATGCCAGCCTCTGACCCCAGCACGGTTTGTGGACCATTGTCCATGGCGATCTTACAGCGTGCGGGTATTTTGCGTGAAGATATCGTGCCATTTGATTTCTTTTTGCTCAATCCAGATAATGTCAAAGACCGCCGAATACTGGCAACCACGTTCCCGCAAGATCAATATAAGAACACACGCTATCGAATAAAATTGAATAAATTTCCCTGGGCCAGTTACCCGCTCTTGCCAGGCGATTTTATTTATATATATTCAGGAACTCAGGGAAATTTCGAACACATGCTGATCGTCACGCGCGTGGACTATCAAGGCCGTGCGTACTCAGTCACAAACCACGACACAGAAGAAGGATTCATCATCGATGAAGTCATGCTTTACGACCCCAGAGACCCAAATGTGGGCATCTTCGCCCAATGGACAAAACGCGAAAAACAAGTTTTGGGCTCCACAGGTTTCGCAGGGTTTGAAGTCTGGCGATTAATACAATGAACACGTCATCACACATCAAAGCCATTGTTTTCGATTTCGGCGCAGTCCTGCTTGAATGGGTGCCGCGCAATATCTTTCGTGAATATTTTCCAGACGAAAGCTCGATTGACGCCTTCTTAAAAGACATCGAATTTATGAAGTGGAATGCCGAGCAGGACGAAGGGAGAAGTTTCTCCGAGGGCTTTTCCATCCTGTCAAAGCAATTCCCTCAGCACACAGACATGTTTCAGGCGCTTGAAAAGAACTGGCTGGAAATCTGGGGCAGATCTGTTGTTGGTGAAATTGAAGGAAGTGTGAACTTGCTTCGCGCCCTGAACGAAAAAGGGTATCCATTGTACGGATTAAGCAACTGGTCTACCGAAACATTCCCTGTTGCCCGCGAGAGATATAATTTCTTTGAACTGTTCGATGACATTGTTCTCTCTGGCGAAGTAAAACTTATCAAGCCTGGCTCCGCCATTTTCGAGCTTTTTCTGCAGAGAACAAACAGGTCTGCGCAGGAATGTTTGTTCATCGACGACTCGGGCCCAAACATTGCCACCGCTTCAAAAATGGGTTTTGACTGTATCCACTTTAAATCGCCTGAACAATTAAAGAAAGAATTACACAAAAGAGAACTTCTATAACCGCAGTCTGTCAAAACATCCAACCACTTATTTTTTATACGCGAGGAAACATAATGAACCTGAAGCAATATATTGAAATCATGGTGCCCGAGATCGAAAAAGAACTGCAAAGACAGGTTGCACGGCTGGATGAACCGCACACAAAACTCTTTCACGAAATGGTCACCTATCACATGGGTTGGACCGGTGAAGGCGCGGGGCAGGAAGCCACAGGCAAACGCATTCGCCCATTGATGGTCTTGCTTGCAACCGCATCCTGCGGCGCAGATTGGAAATCCGCATTGCCTGCCGCAGCCGCGGTGGAACTCGTCCACAACTTCAGCCTCGTCCACGATGATGTGCAGGACAATTCGGATAAAAGACGCGGCCGCCCAACCGTATGGACACAATGGGGCGTGCCGATGGCGATCAATGTAGGCGATGGAATTTTTGTGATGGCGAATCAGGCGATCATGGATCTGACTAAAGCGCATCCTGCCTTGACCGTTGTGCAGGCTGCCACCATTTTGCATAACATCTGCCTCGACCTGACTCGCGGCCAATTCATGGACATGTCCTACGAAGAACGCACAGACCTAAAGATGGATGATTACTGGCCAATGATCGGCGGAAAAACATCTGCCCTGCTTTCTGCCTGCACGCACATTGGCGCATTACTTGGCAACGCAGACGAAAAAAGCCAGGAGAATTATCGTCAATTCGGCTATCACCTTGGGCTGGCATTTCAAGTGCAGGATGACATTCTGGGAATATGGGGTGACGAAGCTGTGACGGGAAAATCTGCAGCCAGTGACCTGGTGGAAGGTAAAAACTCCCTGCCAGTGCTTTACGGGCTCGAAAAGAATGGGGCCTTCGCAAAAAGATGGAAGCAGGGTCCGATCAAAGCGAACGAAGTGAAGGAAGTTGCCGCACAACTAGAAAATGAGGGTGCGCGTCAGTACGCAATTGAAATGTCTCACAAAGAGACAGAGAAGGCGCTTGCCTACCTGAAAGAGTCAAATTCACAAGGCGAGGCTGGTGAGGCACTGCTTGAGCTGGCAAAAAAATTACTTAAACGGGAGCAGTAAACAGGGTAGAATGAAGCGTACTAGTTCATATCCACAAATCGTGCTTGACATGACTTTTCAGGGTAGCGTATAATCTCGTTCTTCATCAAGCGGGTGTAGTTCAGTGGTAGAACGCATGCTTCCCAAGTATGACACGCGGGTTCGATTCCCGCCACCCGCTCAAAGTCAGGGTCGAGGTACGCAACCTCGACTTTTTTGTTATACTATTTGTAAGGTTGCTGTTATGTAGGTATTTTTGGGTTACTAGTAAAATCAGTTCTGGAGGCAACCTGTATGATGCCGCAAGATAATAAAGGGACTATCCTCTACGTCGAAGACAATCCAGATAACAGAAGCTTGATCCGCAGGGTATTAACCTCGGAGGGCTTTTCTGTTGTAGAGGCTATTAACGCCACGCAGGCGTTGGAAAAGCTCGACCAAGAACCAATCAATTTAATTTTGATGGATATTAACATGCCAGACATGGATGGCTATACCTTGACCGCCAAGATCAAAGGGATACCAAAATATTCAAAACTTCCAATTGTTGCCGTGACTGCCAATGTAATGCGCGGTGACCGCGAAAAATCTCTCGAAGCTGGGTGTGACGGGTACATTCAAAAGCCCATCGATATTGACATTCTTGCAATGCAGATCGAGCGATTCTTAACAAGGAGCGCATAAATGAGTGAGCAAAATCAAGCGATTTCTGATACACAACCCATCCGCAAGCCAACCATCCCAAAAGATGCGGCTGTTCTGGTGGTTGAAGACAATGTATCAAACTTCGTATTAATTGCACGCATGCTGGGATATTTGGGCATACATTGTGAATGGAAAACCTCGGGGTATGAAGTGGTTGAGTATGCAGATACACTCCCCCGCCTTGATCTGATCTTGATGGATATTCGTCTTCCTTACGAAGATGGCTATGGGGCACTAAAAAAGATACGTGCCTCAGAACGATTTAAGTCTGTGCCGATCATCGCTGTAACCGCTGAAGCAAGCATGGAACAAATGAAAAAAGCGCGAGAATCAGGGTTTGATGGATTTTTAGGCAAGCCGCTTGATCCAGATAGATTCCCTGACCAGATTCGACGCATCTTGAGCGGAGATCCCGTCTGGGAGTTAAGCTAAGTACTCAATGACATCGAATCAAACATCGCCCGCACTTGTCTCTAAACAGAAAAGATATAAGAGTAGCCTGACAGGTACGCTTGTAAGAACACTCCTAATCTTTACTTTTATTCCCCTCGCCATAATGGCGGGGGTGGCTTATTTTCGCGCCCAAAGCTTGTTGCGCGAGCAGGCTGTTCGCCAATCAGAGGACTTGATCGTCACCCAGTTGGGAGTCATTGATCAGGAAGTACGGGCAAAAGAAGTACGCTTAAAGCATTTATTGGACAGTAGCGATTTTAATATTCTCACCGAATTGGCTGTCCACGCAAACCCACAAAGCGATGAGTTTCATAAGATCCGCACAAGTGTACTTAAAGAGTTTGAAAAATTAAACGATGAAGAAAGTTCCCCAGCCTTCGATCAATTTATACTGATCGATTCGGATGGAAAAATAAAAGTGGCAAGCCAGGCAAACTGGCAGGGCACAAGTCTTGCGGGGGCAGAATTTCTTGATCAGGCCTCTCCCGAGCACCCCACCTTTGCAGTGTTTGATCTTGCCCCCATGTATGAAGATCAACTTATATTGGTCACTATTCTGGAATATAAAACATCACGGGGTTCGTCCCTTGGGATGTTGGTGGGAATCACAGAAACAAAAAGTTTACAAGAAATTATTCGTCCACTGCGCGCATTATCCCCTGTTGCCGCCTCCTATTTTATTCTCCCAACAGAACAGTTCATTAACAATAATCCAGAAACAGGCGAGTTCTCAATTTTAGAATCGCCTTCTGCGTCGCAAACTAAAACCATTATTCCGCTTATCAATGAGAAGATGAGCAGCGGCAGTACAACGCCATCTGCAATTGAGATCACTTCTGCACTTGGAAAATCAACGCTCACCCAAATTCAGTGGTTCCCAACCATGCATGTTGGGGTTGCGCTTGAAATGCAAACCAGTGTCATTTACAAGGAATTAAACAGCCTGGCTCCGTTCACG
>JAVBXV010000234.1 GCA_030824405.1 Anaerolineales bacterium
CGTAAAAGCATGGCTTCGTGGCTTTCTTCTCCGTCATTATCCAGAAACTCAATGTCCTCGCCCAACATGCTGTGTCCCACGCGAAACGCCGCAGTTGCAAATTCAGTAGACATGCCTGGGTTTACATTTGCCTGATAGCCTTGATAAGCAGGCATGGCATTCGCGCCAAGAATGGCTGGTAAAAATTCGTCGTATGTTATTTTCTGAAGTTCAGCGATCACCACACTGCGCGCATATTGATACAGTTCTTCGTCCGTCCAATCTGCATGTCTTTCTGCTGCTTCCGCCGCAATGCGGTTATGTTCGCGGACAAAAAGAGTCTGCAAGGCAAGCAGTTCTGGGTTTTCATTTGCGCGCACATCGCCAGCCAAAAACAATTCAGCATCTGCCACACGGTGCGCATCATTTGCATTGGTCAGGCCGCCCGTGTTGAAAGGCAGAAGGTTGCCGTCACTTGTTTTCATGCGCCCGCCCGCAAACTCACGCAGCGCCGCCGCGCGTTCCGCATCCACACCATAGACTTGGGAGCCATCCACAAAAGCTGTGACCGAATTAACCTGTTCACGCGGATTGTCCACACTGGTGCCTGTCGCCACATCATAATTTGAGCGTGACATCGGAATGGTCATTGCGCCCGAACTGGACGGATCAAACCACCCGTCACCTGTTGGCACAACAATGGGCATTGCCTCCTTTGGAGATGCGGTCTCGGTCAAATTAATGTCGTGATCGAGAAACTGTCCCCAGGCGTAGACGAAGGCTGTAAAGTCGCGGTCATTGATAATGCCGCCTTCGGGGCTGGCCGAAAATGTATTACTGGCGGTTCTGGCGCTGGCACGCTCTGCCCCAGCGGGGCTGCTGATGCCGTCTGCATAATCCACGGGGGAGAGCCTGATAAACTGCTCACCCGCGCTGCCCCAGGCAGGGTTTGCAATATTGTTGCCCGTGCCATCCAGCGGAATAACAGCTGAAACAGAAGCAGCCTGTTGACTATCACTTACAAAACTTATTTCTGACAAAGGGATATTTACTTCAGCAGGCAGGATAGACTGGCATCCTGTAATGAATATTGTAGTGACTGCAAAGAGGGTATGGGTGAATTTATTCATCCTGATTTCCTTTTTATGATAGTGTGGAATTTTTTATGGACTTGGCGGCCCGCCAGCAGGCATGCACGCCAGTTGAGTTGAGTTCGGCGGCGTGCCGCATGTGCCGCTTAATGTTCCATTGGGAGTGGTGATCGTGCAGGCCGCGTTGACGGTCAGGCTGGCGCAGGCATCAATGGCTTCCTGTGGAGGCTGTTGACCATTACCCTGTCCGCCTTGTGCGGGTTGACCTTGTCCGCTGCCAGTTGCGGGGCCTTGCTGACCGCCGCCCATGCCCTGTCCTTCACCAGATGAAAGCGCAGTAACAGCAGCCTCACCGTGGAAACAACCAACCACATACGGGAATTCATGCGTGGCGTGATAGTGATACATCTCCACCATCTGACCATCCCACTCGACCACGTGTGTGTGACCGTGACAGGCATCGAGATCGGCATTGGTCATTTCGCCGCCATCTTCACCGTAGTAGCCGTAGATACCGAAACCATCGAAGGCGTATCCCACCAGAGAGGAATGTCCGCTTGTGGCGGTGTCTTCGATGCAATCACTCAAACTATGATAATGATAAAAACCAGAGACTTGCGGATGACCATCGCATTCATCCTGAACTTCATGCGCAGAAGCGTCACGGCCTTCTGCATCGAATGCACTGAAGATGACCACACCAGAAAGCATGATGCCCACCTCACCGCCCACACAATTTGGCTGGGCCGCCGCCACAGGCGTAACAGGCAAGCTTAAAGTAATGGACTGTTCCTGAATGGAATTGGGATTGCGATCATAAGCATAGGCATCATCTGTTGCGGCCACTGGATAATTACCAGTAGGATGATCTGGCAGATCGTTGCCAGTGAAAACGCGCTGATCTCCCTGAATGGCAACCGTGAAACTGCTCGGCCAGGTAACAGAGCCATCGATCACGGCTTTTTTGGTGGCATCCCATGTGCCGTCGCCATTCATCCACGGGCCAGTAGCTTGCGCGCCGCCGCCGTTGAATGAAGTCATGCATGAATACACATACCCAACCTGCGGACTGTTTGTGTATTTTCCATCACCCACTGCAAGACGGGTCAAGTCCACATCGGAATGATGCTCGGCGCCAGTTGAATCAACTGCGTCCACTGCTGGGGCGGGCTGAGCCTGTTCTGGCGCGGGTTGCTGCGCTGTGTTTTCTGCATCCGCTTGAACGGGCAAACTTTCCTGTTGAGCAGGCGCAACACAGGCAGATAAAACGATCGCACTTACAATGAGCAAGGTAAATAAATTATTTTTAAACATGGTTTCTCCTTTGATAATCATTGGTCTGATTTTACGGATACGGGGAATATGAAGAGAGTGTGCGAAATCATTGAATTCACAAGTTCCACATGAACGCAGTCACCAGCGTACATGACAGGTGTCATGGGTATGGGTCGTTAAACAAAAAAATGGGCTGGAACATTCCAGCCCATTTTTTGTTTGCGTTATTGGCACATATATAACGACTGACCCTGCCCATCCCGATCTTGCGATTGCGTGCTCACGTCGCTGAATTGTTGAATGACAAAACAAGAGTTCTTCAACCAGGCCGTGATATCTTCCTTGCGGCCGCGCTCGCCGCCGTACAACACATACAACAGTTCGCCATTCTTCACCATCGCATCCAGATCTTGCGCGTCCACCACTTCATCCTGCCCGCCGAAGCCGCCCATGTAAAGAACAGGCCGCCCGCTGGCGATCACAAGCGACGAGCCCTGTTGTGAAGAAGGGACTGCCACAAGATATTCCACGCCCTGCGTGTTCGCTTCAAGATACGCCAGCAATTCTGTATTCGTGTTCGAGCCGCTTTGTTCACGCGCACGATCGGGGCCAGTTTGTTGAGTTGTGCCCGCGTATGCAGTGGGCAAATTTTGATCTGCACTGGACACCACTGTCATCACTGTCCAATAGATGGGGATGAGTAACATGGCAGCCAACACAGTGACATAGGCCGCGCGCTTCTGGACGAACATCAACAGGATCCCCAGCCCAAGCAGGATGCCACTTCCGATCATCCACCATGAGAACTCGTTGTATTCAGTTACCGCGAAATATTGAAAGCCAATCGTCAACGCCGCAGAGACAGCCAGCACAGCACCAACCCATTTTTTGTCTGCGCTCCACAACCATAATTGAGCGAAGCCAATGCCGACCATGGCACCCAATGCGGGGGCCAGCATGATGGCGTAATACGAATGGAAAATACCAGAGACCATGCTAAAGAACACCACGCATGTGAGCAACCATCCGCCCCAGAGGACGAGGGCTTTGTGAACACCTGACTCGATCGGCAGTTTGATGCGTGAGCCAAAGAGTGCCAGCAAAACACTGATCAACGCGAAGGGCAGCAGCCACGACATTTGCTTGGACAAAGGCTGTGTGAAGAAGCGCAAGATTCCAGGCTCACCTGTCTCTTGATTAAATGGAGTGCCGCCCTGTCCCTGTTGTGGACCCTGCCCATCAGGGCCGCCATTTTGTGCCTGTCCATTTTGCTGAGGTGTCATTCCCTGCGGCGCGCAAGCGAGCACATCCATATTGGGCGGCGTAATGCATGTCCCGTTGATGGTGCGGTTGGGCATAGTGAATGAACAAGCCGCACCCTGCGTGGAGTTGGCACAAGCGGCAATTGCATCCTGTGACGGGCCTTGACGTGTATCCTGCTGAGGCTGGGCAGGCTGGTTGGGAACAGCACCCGTTGAAGGCACAGAAGGAGGCGTGCCTCCATTTTGCGGACCGCCTTGACCTCCTCCGCTTTCGAGACGCGAAAGGCCATTGTGGCCGATGATCAACTCCATGACGGTGTTGTTTTCGCTTGAGCCAATGTATGGACGTGACTCGGCGGGAACCAGATCGACAACGATGGCCCACGAAAGCGAAACCGCGATCAGTAAAATCGTTGCGATGCCGAGGTTGATCATTTTGCGCAGCCAGCCTGTTTTGGAGCCGAAGAAATACAGCGCGTAAAAAGCGGGCAGCGGCAAAAAGGCTTGCATCATTTTGATGTTGAAGCCAAGCCCAACGATAAAAGCGCCCAATAAAAGCCAGCGCATCTTTCCAGACTCAGTGGCTTTGATGAACGCCCACGCGGCCAGCAATAAAAAGAAAACGAGCAAACCGTCCATGGTGTTGTTGCGGTTGGTGGCTACAAAGACGGGCGTGAACGCCATGACGAACGCGGCCACAAGGCCAGCCAATTCGCCTGCATATTTTTTGATCATTGCATACAACAGCGGCACACTGAACACACCCGCGAGAATGTTTGGCAGTGAAACGCTGAATCCGCTGACGCCGAGGAAATAAGCGAAGACCGCTTCGATCCACAACCCCAGCGGAGGTTTGTCCACAGTGACCGAGCCGCCTGGCTCTGCCGCTACAAAGAAAAAATTACTCCACGATTGCAGCATGGACTTTACCGCCGCGGTGTAATACGAATTCGCGTCACCGATCGATTCGATGTTGTACATGTGCAGGGCAAACGAAAGCCCCATGATCGCAACGATCAACACGCTCGAGATCGTGACGCCGAGGAATAGTTTTTTCTTCAGGAACGAAGGTTGTGCTGGAAGTGTGGCTGTTGTCATATTGGCTCCTATTTTAGTTCATGGCCTGCCGCGAAGAATATTCTTCGCAACGATATATATTTTATGGTTTCCGCAAAATAAAGGAGAGTGAAGCCAGTCATCCCTTTGCGCCCGCCGCCATGAATGCACGCATCCCCACCCATGACAGGTGTCATGGGTGTTGTAAAAAAGATGTGACGCCGCACATAAACTCCACGCCTGCCTTCGTGATACCATATCGTTGCAAATCATCTCAAATGTGTCGGTGCATCTGAGATTTCGTACTCTCCGTTCAGGACAAGAAATTTTATGCAATCATCCCAAGACTCAACCCGCATTCTCCGCATCGCCGCATGGATCTGGATCGGCTACCTGATTGCCATGCTGTTGATGGACTTTGTGCTCTACACATCGCAGGCACAGCGCAGCATTTCACAAAACCAACCCCTTCAACAAACTGCGCCTGGGCAGCAACTGCCTCCGCCTGGCAATCCACAAAATCAACAGCAAGGCCAGAGACTCTGGCCGATTGTTCTTTTCTATATCGCCAATGGACTGGTTGCTTTCGCCTTTTTATTATTCACGCATTGGCAATGGATCCAGATAAAATTCGGCTCGCTGTTCTATCCGCTGCTGGTGCTGGCAATTTCTACAATGCCGATCATCATCAACACCCTGATCGTGCCGCGCTTTCCGCAGGGTCCACTTTCGAACGCGGAAGGCATGGCGCTTCGTCAATTGCCTGTCTTGTTCGTTGCGCTGGCACTCGTGGCATGGGAATACAAACTTGCACAAGTCATCCTGTTCAGCATCGCCACCACCGCGCTTGAGATCGGCTTGATCCTATTCAGCTCGGTCAGTTATCAAAGTATTCAGGTCTTTATTTTTATCGCCATCATCCGCACGATCACATTTGTCGCCACGGGAATTTTTATCAATCTGCTGGTCACCCGTCTGCGCGAACAGCAGGGATCGCTGCGCGAGGCCAATGCCAATCTGGCGCACTATGCGTCCACGCTGGAGCAACTCACCGTGAGCCGCGAGCGCAACCGTCTCGCGCGCGAACTGCACGACACGCTGGCACATTCGTTGACCGCCATCTCCGTTTCACTGGAAACCGCAAAAGCATATTTCGACATCGACTCAAACAAAACTCGCGATCTGATCGACAAGTCTCTCGAATCCACGCGCACAGGTGTGGACGAAACCCGCCGCGCGTTGAAAGCCCTGCGCGCCAATGCTCTGGAAGATATGGGGCTTGGACTCGCCATCCAGCGCGCCGCCGAATCTGCCGCCACGCGCTTCAACCTTAATCTGACACTTGATCTTAAAAACCCCATGCCCTCCCTCAGCCCAGACGTGGAACAGACCATCTATCGCGTGGTGCAGGAATCGATCGAGAACATCGTCAATCACTCGCGCGCAAAAAATTTCAGCGTGCAGCTAACCAGCGACTCGCACACCACCCTGGTCATTCAAGATGACGGCGTCGGTTTTGATGCAAACGCCAAAGGCCCCACAGGTCACTTTGGACTCGTGGGAATGCACGAACGCGCCGAACTCGCTGGCGGCACATTGAAGATCAAAAGTGAAAAAGGAAAAGGCACGCAGGTTGTGCTGACGATATAATCAAAAATTCGCTCAGAGCCGAGCGAAAATCATCAACGACCCTGTCCTTCGACTGTGCCGCAAAAACATGCGGCTCCGCTCAGGACGAAGAGAATCCTTAACTATGAAAATACTCCTTTGTGACGACCAGGCTGTGATCCGTGACGGGCTTGAAATGCTTCTCAATCTCGAGAAGGATTTTCAAGTGATCGGCTCCGCGCAAGATGGCGCAGAAGCTGTGGAACTCGCCGCGCAAAAACAACCCGACCTGATCCTGATGGATCTGAAAATGCCGATCATGAACGGCATCGAAGCCACGCGCCAGATCCACGCAAAATTTCCCAACATAAAAATTCTCGTCCTCACCACGTACGATGACGATGAATGGGTCTTCGACGCCATCCGCTCGGGCGCATCTGGTTATTTGCTCAAAGACACCTCACGCCAAAAAATTGTCGAGGCCATTCGCGGCACGGTCGACGGGAAATCTTTTCTAGACCCCGCCATTGCAGGCAAGTTAATGAACCAGGTTGCCAGCAATCAAAAACAGCCCACCTCCGTGCTGGTCGAAAAACTCACCGAGCGCGAACTGGATGTATTGCGCCTGATCGCAAAAGGATTCAACAACAGCGACATCGCGGGGCAATTGCATTTATCCGAAGGGACAGTGCGCAACCACGTCAGCGCAATTCTGGAAAAACTGGGCGTATCTGATCGAACACAAGCGGCGGTCATTGCAATACAACACGGGTTATAGATGAAGTAAAATAATCTTCATGCCCGACATTCTCGTGATTGGCTCATTGAATGCAGATCTGGTTGTGCGTTCGCCGCGCTTTCCACAGCCAGGTGAAACCATCAGCGGGGAAGATCTGCAAACCATCCCTGGCGGCAAGGGCGCAAATCAGGCAGTAGCGGCGGCAA
>JAVBXV010000061.1 GCA_030824405.1 Anaerolineales bacterium
CGAATCAAACACTTTTCCTTTGGGCGCCACTGCAAAAACGGGGTAGCCGCTTTCCACCATGGCGATCGGCCCATGTGCAAAATCAGCAGAGGAATACGGCTCGGCAATAATATAAGTTAATTCTTTTAACTTCAAAGCCCACTCAAAGGCGGTGGCATAGTTGAATCCGCGCCCAAGCACAATCGTCTGTTTCATGTAACGATACCGCTGTGCCACTTGTGAAATAAAAGCATCCTGTTTTAAAGTCTGCTTCATCCAGCCTGGGAGTTTGTGCAATTCATTCCAATATTTTTTATTACCAGTCATCGCCGCAGAAAGCATCGCCACAGACATTAATTCAGTAGTATAGGTTTTGGTGGCCGCAACTGCTTTCTCTGCGCCTGCTTGAATATCAAGCACAAAATCCGAGACGTTCGCAAGATCAGAGTTCGGTTCATTCGTAATGGCAAGCGTCGCGCATCCCTGCCGCTTCCCCTCTTCCACCACGCTGACAATATCAGGAGATTTTCCAGATTGTGAAATACCGATCACCAAAGCATTCTTCAATGTTGGCGGCTGTTTGTAATAGGTAAAAAGCGAGGGTGTCGCCAGCGCAAGAGGCAATCCATTTAATGCGCCCAGCAAATAATTGGCGTACCGACCCGCATTATCTGATGTGCCGCGTGCCGCGAGAAAAACATATTGAATATCTTTTTTATTAAGAACAGCCGCGATCTTTTCCACGGTCTTCTTTTGGGAAGACAGCAAAGATCTGATGCGTTCGGGCTGTTCGCTAATTTCAGAAAAAAGGGACATGACGATCTCCACTAACCGCTGGATAAACACCGCGCTTCAACCTACCCGGGAATTACCACTGGCAATTGACCAGTCATCGCCCCGAAGCCAAAGAGCGCCCGCGCCACCGCCCGCATGGACGGTTCCAGAATGCTGTAGGTGCAGACAAAGGTTGATGCCTGCGGGAAGGCAGACAGATCATAAGGCAGGCGCATAGCGACGATAATTACAGGTTTACCAACCTGCAACAGACTGCGAACAAATTTCGCCTGATTTTCTTCCGCGTACGCATTGATCGTCCCAATGACGATCACATCATAATCGCGGACCTGTTCCAGAATAGACGCGGCTTCCTCTTCACTGGGTGAATAAGGAATGACAAATCCATCTGTGCGTGAATGATAAACGCAAATGGATTCTGCCAGTTTAGGCCGAATATAAGAGGAAGTATCCGCAGGTGTCAGGTTCTCAGGGATGGGAACAATTACTGCGATTCGTTGATCTGCCTGCAATTGGATAGGCAGATATTTATTTTCATCTCGCACCAAAGTAATGGATCTCTCGGCGATCTCATCCGCGATCTGCATGTGTTCGGCAGAACGGACGACACTCAGATCTGGCGTGGATGAATTTTCAGCCAGCCATTGTTTCAAACGTGCAATGCGGGCAACAGACGCATTTAATTCATCTGCTGTGAGCTGGCCAGACTGCGCTCCCTGCAAGAGCGCTTCATAGGCGCGGGTCTGATCCTGCGGGTCGCTTGTCACAAGCAGTAGATCGGCTCCTGCCTGCGCGGCACGCAATGAATCTTCGCGAAGCAATTCACCCTGACGGATCGCGTGCATGTCCATTGCATCTGTGACCACAACACCGTCAAAACCGAGGTCGCGGCGTAATAGCCCGTTGATGATGTTGGGAGACAATGTGGCTGGCGGAGCATCGGGGCCGTCTACAGAGAGAATGCCAAGGTGAGCAGTCATCACCAGTTTGACATCCGCTTTCAGGGCGGAGATGAATGGGGGTAATTCCACAGTGTGGAGTCTTTCCAAAGAATGAGGAACAGTTGGAAGTCCAAGATGTGAATCGCTGGCCGTATCCCCGTGGCCAGGAAAATGTTTGACAGTGGCAGCCACACCCTGAGATTGAATCCCCTCGATCATGGCGGCGGCCAGTTGTCCCACAAGAATTGGATCGTCACCAAACGAGCGGGTGCCCACAACAGGATTCTCCGGATTGATATTGACATCGGCACTGGGGGCGTAATCCACATTGAGGCCAAGCGCAGCCATCTCACGCCCCAACACTTCACCAGCTTTGCGCGCGAGTTCTATTGAACGTGTGGCACCAAGCGCCATGTTGCCAGGCAGCGGCGTGCCCTCACCGATAGCCATAAGTTGGCCGCCCTCCTGATCGGTCGCAATGATCAATGGAGGCAGGCCAAGTTCGCGCGCGAGACGCTGCAGCGATTCATTCAACTCTTTCAATTGAGAAAGAGTTCCCATGTTGAGGCCTCGAAAAAGTGAAATACCACTGGGGTGATATTTCTTGAATGCGTTGACGATCTCAGGCGAAGGTTTTTCCTTGCCGTGAAATGCAAATAAAAGTTTTTGCCCTACAAGATGTTCAATATCCACATTAGCCTTTCAAGCCAGAGACGACAACGCTCTCAAGGATAAAACGTTGTGCGAAGAAAAACACGACAATGAGAGGGACAGTGGTCAACACTGCGGCGGTCATAATAGTTGGCCATTGCTGCACCGTATTGTTGATGTTGTACAACGTTGAAACATAAACTGGCAAGGTATAAAGATCGACGGTCTGCAAATACATTAACGGTGTCAGCAGGCTGTTCCACAACCCAACGAAAAGAAATGTGGCAACTGTGGCAAGCGGCGCTTTGACAAGCGGCAGGATGATCTCCCACCAAATTTGAATATGATTTGCTCCATCCACAAAAGCGGACTCGTCCAGTTCTTTGGGGATTTGAGCCATCGACTGACGCAATAAAAATATCATGGCGGCACCACCCGCGAAATACCCAGGAATGATGAGGGGATTAAATGTGCCGATCCAATTCAACTTATTGAAGAAGACATATTGCGGCACGATCAATGCCTGCGGCGGAATCATCATCGTGGACAGCATAAGAAAGAAAACAATATTTTTTCCAGGCCATTCTATGCGGCTAAACGCGTATGCCACCGCGGCAATGGAGATCAACGTCCCTGCCAGAGAGAGTGTGACATAAAAAACAGAGTTGAAATAGGAGCGCAGGAAATCCTGATTTTGGAAAATACTGATATACGCGGCCAGAGTTGGGCTATTCGGAACCCAAACAATGCCGGGAGAATTCGTCTCTTCCAGCGTTTTCAGTGAAGACGAGATCATCCAGAACAATGGAAAACTCATTAACACGGTTGCGCCTGTCAGGACAAAATAAAGCAAAATGCTTTTGAGCATGGGCCAGTATCGTTTCATTTTGCTCTCCTAATACACATCGTACGTCACCCAGCGATCCTGTAATTTAAACTGGACCACTGTGACGATCAAAATAATAACAAGGATCACCCATGAGATGGCAGAGCCGTATCCGATCTCAAAGTGGCTGAAACTTTTCTGCCAAAGGTAATAGACCATGGAAATGGTCGATGAAACCAGCGGCTGGTTATCACGATACAGGACAAAGATCGGTTCAAAGATCTGCAGGGAACTGATCATGCCAACGACAAGGTTGTAAAAAATATACGGGGTTAAGAGCGGGAAGGAGATCTTCCAGAAGCGCTGCCAGCCTGATGCACCGTCCACTTCGGCGGCTTCATGCAATTCCCTGGGGATGTTATTCAAACCTGCCAGGAAGATCAGCATCATTGCGCCGCAGCCCCAGATCATCAACAAGATCACGGACATTTTTGTCCACAATGGGCTTTGGACCCAAAGGGGCACACGGTTGTCTGCCGGGAAGCCTGCTTCGAGCAGTTTGGTCAACAAATTGAACTTGCCATTATTGAATCCCAAAAATACTGCGGTAATAATTTCCTGCACAAAGATCGATGCACGGTTTAGATAACTAATTGGGGGAAAAGCCGTTGAGGCCGCACGGATCATCTGATTGATGATGCCCGTACCTGTATTCAACATCAAACGCCAGCATAACAGCACCGCGGTATTGAAACCAAGTATGACAGGCAGGTAAAACGCCATACGGAAAATACGTTCACCCCTCATTTTTTGGTTGAGCAGTACCGCCAGCAATAAAGCCACTCCCATTTGCAAAGGCAGGCCGATCACGGTCAAATAAAGTGTGTTGATAATAGAGGCGCGGAAGTTATCGTCTTTAAATAATAAATTGCTGTAATTCTCAAATCCCACCCAGTTTGCAGGGTCTTTGGATGTGACCCGATAATCGGTAAAACTCCAGTACAGGGAAAAAGCCAGAGGAACGATCACAAAAATCACAAAACCCACGATCCATGGTGCGGCGAAGAAATATCCGGAAAAGGTATTTTCCTGATTCTTCGCTGTTGCACCGCGCAGTCTTACAATGAAACGTGCAAGAGAGCCTAGTCCGTAGCTGCTTGCAATAATAAAGATGACCGTTAGTGCAGCAGTAACCAGTACATTTAGATATGGATTTTCGGGCATGGGCGCTATCCTCCAAATTACAAAAGAAGGTTGGGCGGGAATTTCTCCCCGCCCAACCTTTAGTATAAGCCGTTCACTTATTCAGCGAGAGCAGCAGTGTACTCTTCCTGGATCTTTGCAATTACTTCTTCAGGGGTGAGCTCTTCGGTGATCAACTTGCCGAGAGCATCCTGCATGATGGTGGAGAGCTTGGCAGCTTCCTTGATGCCAGCGAAGCCAACACCATACTGGGAAGCCAATTCTGCTTCACGTTGAAGTTGTGGAGAATCGGTTACATAACCATACTGAGAGTCGTTACGGGCAGGGATCAAGCCCATGGTCTCGTTCCACTTGTTGTTGGCTTCCTTGCTGAAAGCCATCTTCAACCATTCAGCGGCGAGTTCCTTGTTTGCGCTGTAATCAGCAACGGCGAGCCAGTCATTGAAAGCGAGCACAACGGGCTTGCTGTTGGGGAAATTCTCGGGATCACCATAGAAAGGTTCAATGGAAACGTTTTCCCAGATCGGGCGGTCGAAGGCGGGAGCAGCCCAACCAGAATGAGCGAGACATACTGCGCCGTTATCTTTGCCGGTGGCATCGTCCACATCAATGACAGAACCCTGTCCGGTGGGGAGAGAACCAACTGCATTGGCGGCATCGCCATAAGTAGCCTGGCGCATATCAAACAGGAATTGTGTTGCAGCTACAGCTTCAGGAGAATCAAAATTGGGGGTGCCATCGGCTTTGTAGAGTTCGCCGCCGAGGGAGTAGTAAACCAACAACCACCATTGCCAATCAGCCATGGAGCCAGCGTCTACAGGGACAAGCGCTTGCTGGGTTAATGAATTCGTAGCAGGATCAATTGTCGAGGCGGTGGAAGCGAATTCAGTCCACTGTGCGAAGTTCTGAGGAGCGCCAGTGGTCCAGCCAGAGGCTTCCATCAAATCGGTGCGGCAGAATACGTAACGAGGAGCGGTGAAGATCGGCAAGCCGCGCAGTTTACCATCGTACTTGGCATTCTCAAGAGCTGGGCCGAAATTGGTGATCTCGTCCCAGGCGCCTTCGCCGAGGTAAGGATCCATATCTGCAAGGCTCTCACCATAGAGGGTGTTCATTTCAGAACCGAGGTTGATGATGTCGGGGCCTTCGCCAGCGGCAAAGAAACCGCTGAAGGTGGTGTCCCAACCAGACCAGGAGCCTTCGGTAATTTCAACGGTGACGCCAGGGTGGGCAGCTTCAAAAGCGGGATTGATATCGCTCTTGAGCCATGCAATGGTGTCGGGAGTGTAATCGAGCAAATACACTTTAAGGGTCACGGCTTCGCCAGCAGGTGCTTCGGTGGCGGCGGGGGCTTCAGTTGCCGCGGGCGCTTCTGTAGCGGCAGGAGCCGTGGCGGGAGTACCGCAAGCAGAAATTACAAGGCTTGCTAAAATCAAAACAGACAACAGGGCTAACATTTTCTTTTGCATCATTCTTCTCCTTTTAATTGGTTCAAAACTTTTTTCGAACAATTTGTTTGCATGTAAAAAAACGATCGGGTTCCTCATCCTCCTTTCTGTTGGATGATTGAAAAACTTAGGAAAGAGCTAGCACATCCTGCCGACACGTTCATTTACATCCTGCGCAAAGCGTTGAATAAATTCCTGCACAAACTCGGCGGGTTTTTTGTCCGCGTCGTTCATCAAAGGAGTCATATCCATCGCGTAAGACAGCCCGGTTGTAGCGTCCACACCATGCGATTCAAAATAAGTGGCATTGGCACGGCGGCGCCCCATGGAAGCAAGGTCATAGCGCTTGCCTCCAGCGATCTGCGAATCAAACACACCCAATAAAGCAAATTGCAGATTTTCATGATCGGAAACATTCATCAACACCTTATCTGGATCGACCATCCAATCCAGTGAGCGCCAGACTTCACAGCCAACGACTCTTTCGGGACGTTCAGCTGGCGCGAGCCTTCGAAGGGCTTCGATCACCCTCAAAGTGACGGCAACATGTGTATCGTGCTTGTCCGCCAGATTATGGGTGTAGACGATCTGCGGCTTCGTGGCTCGTAATACAGCAACCATGTCTTCCACAGGTTCATTTCTGGATGTATCCTTGATGATCTTGCTGGGAAGATCCAACATCACCTGGGCAGAAAACTCACCCACAAAAGCGGCTTTGCGCTGTTCTTTAAAACGAACCAGACGCATCTCGTCGTCGCTGTATTCTTTATATAGATCATCACGCGGCGAACCTCGTCCATCGGTAACCACCACGCCCGTGAACCATTTATCCTTTTGCTGAAAACATTCCAGAATGGGCTGGGCGGCCATAATCTCAATGTCATCCTGATGCGCGGCAAAACACAAATGCGTGGTGCGGGCAAGCGCCGCTTCCACGGGGGTGTTATCTGGAACATAAATCTCGGCAGTATCTAGGTAAAACTTCATCACTATTTCCTATTCAATAACTGGCAAACTCGCCGCTGCAACAGACTGCCCCACACGGCGGATTTTTTCATCAGGCAAATGCAATTCGATCTTTCCAACCAACTCAGGGAAATCCACTTCAAAGACTTTCTTCGCGCCTTCGAGCAGTAAATCCCCGCCGCAGCCAGAGGTGCAGCGACCAAGAATCAGAACGTGTTTGATATCGTAGAAATCTGCATAATGGGCAATGCCATAACCAAGATACACGCCCATGCTCTGCCAAATCTTCAAAGCGCCTTCGTGGCCTGCTTCCAACTTTTCCTGCACAGATTTCAACTTCTCTGCATCGGTTACATCTGCAGGAATCTCGATCCCTGCTTTGGGTGCAAGGCGGAACACA
>JAVBXV010000309.1 GCA_030824405.1 Anaerolineales bacterium
CGCGTTCAAGCCAAACACAGACGACATGCGCGATGCGCCATCGATCGATATTGCAGATGGCCTGCTCAAAGCGGGAGCAAAAGTCCGCGCGTATGACCCTGTGGCCATGGATGTTGCCCGTCCCATTTTGCCCGCTGTCGATATGTTCGACGAGCCCTACAAAATGGCAACAGGCTGCGACGCCCTCATGGTCGTCACCGAATGGAATGAATTCAAACAGCTCGACCTTGAAAAAGTAAAAGGCCTGCTCAAATCCCCAGTCATCTATGATGGCCGCAACATCTACGATCCTACAATCATGAAAGAATCAGGCTTCACCTATCGCGCCATCGGCAGATAGTTAAATAAGTTGATCGTTCCATAATTAATCATCTGGGTGGTTGGCGGCGCCGTCAACCACCCAGCGAATTTTTCCCCCAACCGAAAACAAAAAACACATGACCAACCACACCCCTCCTGTATGTAATTACGAAGGCTCCGACTACCAACAATCTTTTTGGGAACAAGGCGGCCGCCAATACGAAGACCTCGCGGAAGGCATTGCCTTCAAACGCATGCTTCCCAAAAGCGGAAAACTGATGCTCGAACTTGGCGCAGGCGCAGGCCGCAACACGCCGCGCTACGCAGGCTTTGACCGCATTGTCGTTTTGGATTATTCAACGACGCAACTCGCTCAAGCTCAAGAGAAGTTGGGTCGCTCCGAAAAATACATTTACGTGGCTGCCGACATTTACCGCCTCCCCTTCCCAGACCGCTCCTTCGACGCCGCCACCATGATCCGCGCCCTGCATCACATGGCAGATGCACCAAAAGCCTTGAGTCAGATCCGCAATGTGCTGCAACCAGGTGCGATCTTTATTCTTGAATTTGCGAACAAACTTAATCTCAAAGCTATTCTGCGCTATATTTTTAGAAGACAATCATGGAATCCATTTACACTGGAACCCGTGGAATTTGTAAAGCTGAACTTCGATTTTCATCCGAAAGCCATTCGCAGCTGGCTGCAGGAACTTGGTTTCACCATCGAAAAGACACTCACTGTTTCACACTTCCGTTTGGGATTCCTGAAACGAATTATTCCCGCCAAATTGCTGGCCTGGCTTGACGGTCTCTTTCAACCGACAGGCGCGCTCTTTCAAGTGACGCCCAGCGTGTTCGTAAAAGCAAAGGTAAAGAATGAGAGCGGCACACCTCGTGAAAATTTCGAAGTGCCGCTGAAGATCATCGACCTGTTCAAATGTCCCGAATGCGGGAATGGAAAAATGAAAGAAAGGCCAGACCATCTGCATTGCACAGTCTGTAACGCTAATTGGGCCATTCAAGATGGGATCTACGATTTCCGCGAGAGGAAATGAAATCCTTTTCTGCTAAAAACAAGTCACTATTTCCATATTTTGGAGTAGTGATTGTTTTTATCCTCTCGCGAGTGTTCTACGATCAGGCGGGGATCCGCTTTCAGGGAGACACCTATTTAGGCTACTGGCAATTCATTGACCCGTTATTATTAAAAACAGATCTGTTGCGCAGTGTTTTTTATCTGCACAGCCAGCCGCCTTTACTGAATTTATTCACAGGCATTGTCTTACAAGTATTCCCCACCATCCACACAGAAGTCTTTCATATTTTATATTTCATTACAGGCTTAATTCTTGCGAGTGCGCTCTATGCGCTGGGAATTAAGTTTCAGTTCTCGCCCTGGCTCTCGGCGGTCTTATCCGCGGGGTTCGTTATCAGCCCGGGAACGGTCTTGTATGAGCACTGGCTCTCGTACACCTACCCACTAGCCACCATGTTGACCCTGGCTGGGGTTTCACTGTACCAATTTCAACATACTCAAAAAAATTATTGGGGATTTATTTTCTTTTCCCTGCTCGCCGCGATTGCGCTGACCTGGAGCCTGTTTCATATTGTGTGGTTCTATTTTATTGCTGTCTTTGTATACATCCTTTCCAGCAGCAAAAAGAAAGTAGTGCTCACAGCTCTTTTGCCCATGATCATTGTGACAGGCTGGTATGCAAAAAACCTCATTCAGGTGGGTGAATTTACGGCCAGCTCCTGGGCAGGGATGAATATCTCAAAGATCGCCACTTTCCGCATCCCTGAGGAAGACCGCAAACAAATGGTCAAATCGGGTGAGTTATCAAAATTCGCCTTGATCCTGCCTTTTCGTAACCCTTCTGCCTATTTGAAATTGCTGCCAGATACCCCTGTTACAGGCATTCCCGTATTGGACGAACCAGAGACTTCTCGCGGGAACCGCAATCACCATCACATCGTCTATGTGGAAGCATCCAACAACTACTTAAAAGACGCGTTGCACGTAATTTTTGTAAGGCCAAATTCTTATGCCAGATCGGTTGCACAGGCCATGTACATCTACTTTCACTCCGCCAGTGACTTTGACCTGTTGGGAAATCAGGCTCCAACCCAAAAAGTGGATATATGGTGGAACCGCGTCTTTTACTGGCAATGGGAAAGTTATGAGACCTCCGTAGAACGTAATGTGAACGTATCGGGTCTGCATATTGGCTGGGGAATCGTTCTCGCATTTCTCACATCCATGGCAGGCACTGCCAACTTCCTCTGGAAGAGACTCGGTCAACTTACTGAGCCAGCGAATTTACTTGTACTGTTCATGGCGTTCAATATTTTATTTGTCACTGTGGTTGGGAATTTAATGGATATCGGAGAGAATAACCGCTTTCGATATGTGATCGACCCGTTCCTGCTGATCCTGTTTGTCTTCTTTTTGAAAAATGCAGCCTCAAAATTTCTGGCATCGCCAAAATCCAGGCTGAGCGGCAAAAAGCTGTATTGATGTAAAATTAGCGATACTTCGGGACGGAGGAAAACATGACCCAACCCAAGGATACTTTACCCAAGGTGCCCCCTTTCATTCCACGAAGGGCTGAGCCTCCACATAAAAACGGTTTGGACATGCGCGGAATGCTCAGCGTGGCGACCATGCTCGCCAGCATGGCTGCACTTACCATATCCATGGTTGGGGCTGGACGGTTGATCTTCGACGTCTTCAATGACGGCCTTGGCAGTGCATTAAATGGGATGTTGGTCAAAGTCATCGTATTGGGACTTACATTTTTCTTCGGCTGGGGAACGGGACTGGCGTGCATCCGTGCATTTGGAAACCTGGTCTACCCCATCATTGTCACGCTCTATGCCTGGGCATGTCTTGCCGCCGTCAGTATCCTGTATATCAAGATCATTCAGAAATTATTCATACAACAATATGATGTATTGCACTTCTGGGCATATCTTATTATTTTGCTTGGCGGGCTGTTCGTGCTCCTCTGCCTGCACCTGCTCATAGAAGATCATGATCTGCGTCCCTTTGCAATTCCGCTTTTGATCATCAGCGTTTTACAATTATTCGTCATTGTAAAACGCTATATCTTTACCGCAGACGCAAAAGGATTCCTGGTGATCAGCGACTTCACCATTTTCGTGGTGATGATCTCCATTGCCGCATTGATGTTGATGCACATCGGCATTCTTTCGCCGCTGCGTAATGGACTCAGTTCATTGTTTGATCAAAATGGGAATTCCGCGACGGAAGAAGACGAAACCTAAAAATTTACTTGTCTTTTACCAAAGGCAGGCGGATCACAAATGTACTGCCAGTGAAATTTTCTTCATCATGGCCTGCGCTCTCCACCCAGATCGTTCCCTGCAAAGCCTTGATGATGCCTGACGCAATGGCCAGCCCCAACCCTGCACCGCCGCCCTTATAGTTGGTGCGGCTGGATGAATGCAGTTCAACCTTCCCCAACTGAAATAGCTTTTCAAAAATGATCTTGTGATGCTCCGCGTCAATGCCAATGCCCGTATCTTTGATACGCAATTCAGCGCATTTTCCCAAACGGGTATCGTCGACCACATCAGCGGAGATGTCAATGGAACCGCCGTCTGGGGTGTACTTGATCGCGTTCACAACAACATGATCAAGCGCCTTCTTGAGTAGTTCAGAGTCAGCCAAAACGGGGGGAATATTCTTTAAGGAGTCATCCAGGCTAAAGGTTAAGTTGCGAAGCGTGATGTCATTTAAATAATCCTTATGCACCAGCCGCACGATCAATCCAAGACTTACAGCTTCCACATGCGGATTCATCACCTGGCTATCAAGACGCGCCACATCCAGCATGCTGGTGACAATTTGGTGCAGACGATTCGTGCCCTGCGAGACGCCTTCCACGGCTTGCGAAAGTATTTCATTGGCCTGAACGCCGCCATCCGACCTCAACATGCCAAGGTATCCCTTGATGACGGTTAACGGAGTGCGCAGTTCATGCGCCGCCACTTGAATAAAAGCTGATTTATTTTTATCGTGTTTTGCCAGCGTGGTGTAGGCATTATTTAATTCTTCCACGCGCTGTGAAACCATGCGTTCCATCATTTGGTTACTGCCTGTTACTTCATCAAACAGGCGCGCATTTTCAAGAGCCACCATGGCCTGCACTGCAAAGGTTGTCACCATGAAACCATCATCTTCAGTGAAGATATCTTTCTCGCGCGAGATCAAAAGCAAACCGATGACATTATTCTTTGAGAACAAAGGCGCCGCAAGCCAGGATCGATCCTGCGGGAGCCAGCTGGGCTGGGACCAATCTTTTAAATTTTGCACGTCATTGGCAAAAAGAGTTTCGCCGTTGCGGGCAACTGTTTCATAAAAATCAACACCATTGATCTTCAACCACAACTCATCCACGGGCAGGTCTTCAGGAATTCCCCAACGAGAACGGACATGCGCGACCCCATTGACATCTTCCATGAACAAAACGCCGCGGTCATGTGGAAGCACCAATTGCAATTGCGCAAGAATTTGTTGTGGAAGTTTTTCCACGGTGGTCAGCGAAGATAGTTGACGCGAAGAACGCGCCAACGCTTCTGCTCCGCGACGGCGAGCCTGCTCAGACTCAAAGAGTTCTGCATTTTGCGCCGCAGCTTTTTCTGCCACATCACGCGCAAGAGCAAGCTCCACTGCGCGTTCACGGGCTTCATTCAAAAGACGTTCCACTTCCAACTGCGCCAACTCACGCTGTTGTACCAGCATGGTACGCAAGAGCGCGCTCGAAAGTAAGTTTTTAATACGGACGTACACATCCCAGTCTGTGGTACTCATTTCCATCCACAGAAAACCGAAGCGGTTACGTGCAAGTGCAAGCGGCATCACCAGTGCAGTGTACCGATGATCCTGCAGGTTCTTCCCTTGCGGCGCCAGATATCCCTCGGCAACGGGTGAATTTTCGCTTGGCAGCTGGAACTTATTATCATCATATTGAAACAGCAAACGATAACTTTCAGGCGGCGGCGCAGAGATCGACTCTGGCGCGCTCACATCACTGTAAAACATGACATAGAGACTTTTCATACCAAGAACAGGGAAATTCTTTTGGATGGCATCCCCGATCTCGTTCAAGGTCATGGCGGGCGCCATTGAAAAACCAAAATTACTTAGCGCATCTTCCTGTCTTTCAAACTGCAGACGACGGTAGGCCTGTGCGCGCTGGGAAAGCTCCCCCACCAACATGCGTGCCTGCTGAAAAAGATTCTCCGCGCGCAGCATGGTTTCGTTACTGCCAATGCCGCCCAATGCATATTTTCTAAACGTGGAAATGACATTGTGCCAGGTGGTGAACATCAGCCCATGCCTCTGCATCATCTCCACCATCGATTGCACCATTTTAAGAAACGCGTCGCTTGATTCAGTTTCGCGCAAACTTAAAAGGAATACATCCCATATCTTTCCAAAAACATCACGATATTCCAGATTGGACGGGTCGTCTTCTGATATTCTGGCTGCGCCAAAAAGTGCGCGAATGGCCGCATCTCGCTTGTTTTCCAGGCGCCCCGTCTGCGCCACTTCCCTTGGAAGTACCACAGCGCTTTTTACACTTTCAGGCAAACATCCGCAAGACCAGCGTACGATCAGATGGGCAGGTAAAACATTGACCGCATCCACCTGCCTGCCGTTCATTTTTTCAAACAAGGCGCTAAAGGCCTGCGTCCCTGCATTATAGAAGGATTGGTTAACTGTAGTAAGCGGAACCCCCATGGACTGCGCTTCATCAACATCGTCAAAGCCAGTAATGGCCACCTGGTCTGGAACTTGAATATCGCGCTGCTGCAAAGCTTCTATTGCGCCAAACGCCATGCGGTCATTGGAGGCGGCAATTGCTTCAAATTTAATTCCGCGTTCATCCATCAGGGTACGAATGGCGGCGCGGCCGCTTTCTGGAGAAAAATCACCATCCGCAACAAGATGTTTTTCATAGCGTATGTTGTGCGCCTTTAATTCATCCTGATACGCCTTAAAGCGCTGCTCTGATTCCACCTGCCCCGCTGGTCCCTTAATAAAAGCGATGCGCTGATATCCATGCACCTCGATCAGGTGGCGGATCACGGCGCGCATCCCATTTTCACTATCTGCTACAAAAGTGGAAACACCTTCCGCCTGCACCGCAAATGACGTGATCGGTGTGGGCGCAAAGGCGCGTGAGAACTCTTCCATTTCCTGTTGTGAAGAACCGTGACCAAGGTCAGCGGCAAATAATATTCCATCAAATTGACCTGGCTTGATCAGATCGTACAACCCGTAGGAGGAAAGTACCCCATCCCCCATACTGATCGCAGATGGCTTCCCACCAACGAAACAAACCAGGTTCACATCACTGGCCTCGGCAGCATCCATCACACCAGACATGAACTCGCCACCCCATACACGGCTCAACTGTGCGCCAAGTACCGCGATCGTTTTCCTTGCTGGGGTGGAATTTTTCGAAGCCATCATAGGAAATTATAAGTCAGGAATGTAAAACTGGAATCGGCAATTTCGTAAAGAAATGAAACTGTCACAAAAGAAAATGCTCCACAGGCACTCGGCCCGTGGAGCATTGGGTAAATCAGGACATTCTAAAAGCTATCGAATTTCGATCTGATATGTGGCCAGCTCACGTGTAAATCGCGTTGTGCCCGACACCACCAGATACGCCTTATCGCCAGCAGCCAAGGAAAGTGGGATCTCAGCAGTTTGGTCGGCGTTAAGCGGGAGGATCCTCACGCTGGAATCATTTGTGAGGATGAGAGCCAGCTTGAAAGTTTGCGGAAGAACGTTCTGGACTCGAACGAAGCCCTCAGCCACCCAGCCGCCATTATCCGCTTCAAAATCGGACTGATAGCCTGCTGCG
>JAVBXV010000270.1 GCA_030824405.1 Anaerolineales bacterium
ATTACCCTTCTCAAATCTTCCTGCACAGACTCCCATTTCTGGTCAGAGTTCACTACAACCCAGCGCTCCGGTTCTTGCTTGACCATCTCCAAATACCCTGCGCGGACTCGTTCGTAGAATTTCACTTCATGATCGTCCATGCGATTCCACTCGGCTTGGTTTTGCTTCTTACGGTTGAGGCCCACTTCCACGTCCAGATCGAGCAAAATAGTTAAGTCCGGATTTAATCCGCCTGTGGCGTATTTAACCAACGTGCGGACTTGTTCCAAATTTTGCTGATGTCCATAACCTTGATAGGCAATGGTTGAGTCAAAGTAGCGGTCAGAGATGACGATCTCGCCCGCATCCAAACGTGGCTTGATGACCTGTTCCACGATCTGGGCGCGCGCGGCTTGATAGAGCAGCGTCTCTGTGCGTGGATGCATTTCTGCATTCTTCAAGTCATGCAGAATATCGCGGATCTGTTCACTGATGGAGGTACCGCCTGGTTCACGGGTGGGGAATACAACATGTCTCTGTTCGCGGAGGAATTCCACGAGATGCGGAATATGAGATGTCTTGCCAGAGCCTTCGGGGCCTTCGAGTGTGATGAACATTGATTTCTCGGGGATCTGAAATTGGAATTCGGGAATCGTGATTCGTTCAGCCGTTTTGCGACTGCCGCTTCACGATTCCCGAATCATTATTCTCTAAAAATTCTGACGTGTCTGCGTGGTTCTTTGCCGTATGAATGAGAAACCAACTCGGCATTGCGTGCCATTTCGTGTTGAATTCTTCGGACGAGGGATGTGCCTGGCGGCAGGTCTACCCAGCGTTCGCCGTTCAACACGGCAGAGATGGCTTGCTTGGTCTGGTCGCGGATATCGTCCATGCTGTCGCGCGGCGGTTGTTGTTCAGAGAGATTGTACAGATCGCCGAGGAACTGTTCCACCTGGGCAACGGTGTTTGCGCGCAAAACATAAATGGGCATTCCGCGCCCTTCGGCTTCCACCACGGTCTGTTCGCGGTTGCGATAATACGTCCGCAGGGTAACGAGCACATCGGCTTGGTTTACATCGGTCACCACCACGGCGGGCACGCCCACTCTTTTCGCGGCTTGCATCAATCTGTTGCGCGCCACGCCATACGCGAACACACGCACGGTTTGCAATTTCATACCAACATTGCTTGGTGGTGTTGTGATCGCGGGCGGGTTGATCGACTCTGAGCGGGGCGAATGTTCTTCGGCGGCAGGAGCAACTGTCCGCGTGCGATGAGGCGTTTTTACTTCCACTTTGGTGCTTTGTTTTTGCGGCGGCGCAGGTTTCTCAATTTGGATCTGTCCCTCTTCGTCGCGTGTGCGAATCTCTGGCGGTGTGAGCGCGTCGCGCAGTAACGAATCCACTGCAGACATGATATCAAGATGGACTGCAAAACGTTCGCGATGTTGGATCTCGATCAGCACATCGAAAGTGGGAGGAGCGCGTCTTTCCAAAACTGTTTTCTGGGTGCCGCGTCGACGGGCTTCTTCGTCTGAAAGAGTGACCGCTTCGATGCCGCCGACAAGATCACTCAGCGTTGGGTTGAGTAAAAGATTTTCAAGGGTCTGGCCGTGTGCCGTGCCAATCAGTTGCACGCCGCGCTCTGCGATGGTGCGCGCAGCGAGGGCTTCGAGTTCGCGCCCGATCTCGTCGATGACGATGACTTCGGGATTGTGATTTTCAACGGCTTCGATCATCACTTCGTGTTGCAGCATGGGTTCGCGCACTTGCATGCGGCGCGCCTTGCCCACGGCGGGGTGCGGAACATCACCATCGCCACCAATTTCATTGGACGTGTCGACAACGATGACGCGTTTGTTTTCAGCGAGGATGCGCGCGGCTTCACGCAGAAGTGTGGTTTTTCCAACGCCAGGCCGCCCAAGAATTAAAACGGACTTGCCTGATTCGATGATGTCTTGAATGATATCAACGGTGCCGTAGACGGCGCGTCCCACGCGGCAGGTTAAACCAACAATGGCTCCCAGCCTGTTGCGAATGGCGGAGATACGGTGAAGCGTGCGCTCCATGCCTGCGCGGTTGTCGGCGTCGAACGTGCCAATGCGCTCGGTGATGTGGTCAATGTCTCCGCGGGTGATCTCTTTTTCAAGGAGAACAATTTCGCCTTCTACAAAGCGCGCGGTGGGCACGCGGCCCAGGTCGATCACGATCTCAAGTAGTTTGTCGCTGTTATTTGCTTTTTCCACCGCATGACGAATATTGGTGGGGAGGACATCCAACATGGCGTCGAGGTCGTCTGTAATTCGATGTTGTGTCATAGTTAAGGTACCAGGTGTGTTTTTTAAGTGTCAGGTGTCAGGTGTCAGGTGACTGCTGCACTTATTTGTAAATGGATTTGGAAAGAGAAATACTTGCGTCGCGCATATTCCGAAGTCTGCGCGATATACATATTAAGTGGGGGAGTTGGGCATGTGGAAGTACCGCCTGTAAAAGAGGTGTCACGTGTGGGCATATTATAGCAGTGTAGCGAGTAGTGCAAAATTATAGGCGCGTGTTAATTTGGGACTATCTGGCTTATTGAGGAGTTTTTTTCGTGCCAGGTTTTGAGCACAAGATATGCCACAGGTAAACTTGGCCGCAACCCAGACAAGCGGATATTTTTTCCGTTTGTCTGATTGATCAAAATGAAATAGTGTTTGCCGTTGCGCGTTTGGGTAAAACCCATTCGAACAGACGCAACTTCACTTGCGAGCAGCGTTTTCTGGTTTAAGAGATATTTGACCACCATCGAATTGCCTTGCATGCTTATGGACTGCGGTGAAGTAAACACCATGCTGATCAAGAAAAGTCCAGCGAACCCAGCCAGTGCGTATGGCAGAAGGGTTTCATTACTATCGCTGGACACGGTGTAGGCGAAAAAACTGGTTCCTATGATCAGGAGCCCGCCCAGCGGGAAGAGAAGAGTGATCAGCCAATTTCTGGACAATTCACTATATTCCTGCGGATTGAACAAGTCTGCGCGTTTGGTGCCAATCCATTCCACAACTTCTGGGTAACCAGGCAATTGTGGTTGGGGCGCAACGGTCACATCGCCATCGAAATTATGTAATTTGATCCTGTTGCCTGCGCCAGAGACACGGCTGATCTCACTCCACTTGAGTGTTTTTGTGCCCAGCAAATTCTTTGAGGTGATCTCGTCATCTGAAATGATCGTTTGGGCGGTGGAAGAGAGCACAAGGACTATAAAAAGAATCCCGAACAACAATAGGACTGGAACCATAATAAGCCAGTTGTTAAGTACACTTACCAGGCTGAGACCCAACCCAATGAAGAGAATCCCAAAAATGATGATGACAAAAACAAGCAGAAAGGGTGAATTTTTATATACACGAGGTTCGTTCATGATCATTCTCCGACTTAAAGTGATGGCTAATTTTACCGTGAACCTGCCCGTCCACACCACCAGCCTGCCCTGTCCGTTTCTTACACCTCCTGCATGATAAAATTGAACGTATGCAACCATCCTTGGAAAAACTACGAAAATTTTTTCGTCTTGAACACGAAAATAAATATGAAAATAAGGCCATCATCGGCGGACTCGCCAAAATGCTTGATTTCTGGGAAGGGGAAGCTCGTGCCGACGGTATCGCCGAAGAGGTGATCCAGGCTGTTATCTCCCGCCTGCGTTCCTACGAAAAACTCAGCGCCGATGGACGGGCAGAATCGCTTAAAGGGTTATGGAAACGAATTGGAGATACCTATCCTGAAGCGGGCCAGAAACCCAAAACGCAACAGCAGCCACAACAACAAGCTCCGCGCCCGCCGCGCCCTGCACAGCAGGAACAACCCAAAAAGACAGAAGATACTCCTGCGCCGCGTCCACAGCAACCGCAGCCGCAACAGCAGCAACAAAAACCAAAACCCGTTCCTGCACCGCGTTCTGAGTCTGTGGCGGGCGCGCGTCATAGCCAGACCCCTGCGGCGCTCAGCGCAAAGTTGACCGTCCTTCAAGGTGTTGGGCCTGCACACGCCAAAACGCTTGAGAACCTTGGCTTGCAAACGCTCGGCGATATGTTGTATTACTTCCCGCGTCGTTATGAAGATTACAGCCAACTCAAGCCGATCAAATCACTTTTCTATGGTGACGTGGTCACTGTGCTTGGAACCGTTCAAAGTTTATTTAACCGTCCGATTCGCGGCGGTAAATCATCTGTTATTGAAATTGTTCTCAGTGACGGCACAGCAGGGATCCGTCTTTCCTTTTTCAATCAACCCTGGTTGGCGAATCGGCTCAAAGAAGGCGATGCCATTTCCGTCTCTGGCAAGGTGGATCAATATCTTGGCCGCCTCGTGATGAACAGCCCAGATTGGGAACCCGTTGAAGTTGAGAATTTACATACGGCCCGCATCGTTCCCATTTATGCGCTGACTGAAAAGATCACGCAAAAATGGCTGCGCGGACAAATGAATCAGGTCGTCACTTATTGGGCGCCTGCCGTTGTAGATGCGCTCCCTGAAAATATTCGCTCCGCCGCAAAATTGATGCCGCTTGGCGATGCTTTGATGCAAGTACATTTCCCCGAGTCACAAGACAGATTGAAATCTGCGCGTGAACGTTTGGGCTTTGACGAGATCTTCTATTTACAAATGGGAGTGCTGCGCCAGAAACGGGATTGGAAATCTGTGGAAGGCCGCCGCTTCCCTGTCTCAGACGAGTGGCTGGGCGCGCGCTTAACCAGCCTTCCCTACACTTTGACATCTGCCCAGCAAAAATCGCTCGAAGAGATTCGCGCCGACCTCGACTCTGGCAGGCCTATGAACAGACTCGTTCAAGGCGATGTGGGTTCTGGTAAGACTGTGGTTGCCGCACTGGGTGCGAGCATGGTCATCGAAAATGGCGCACAAGCTGCGATCATGGCGCCCACGTCCATTTTGGCGGAACAGCATTATCGCAACTTCGTCAGCTTGCTGGCGGGGGATGGCGGCTTTTTGCAGCAGAGTGAGATCCGCCTGTTGGTGGGTGACACGCCCGAGGCGGAGAAAGAAGCGATCCGTCAGGGTCTGGCAGATGGTTCGATCAGAATGATCATTGGCACACATGCGGTCATTGAAGGTCCAGTCATCTTTAAAGATCTGCAATTTGTGGTCATTGATGAACAGCACCGTTTTGGTGTGGATCAGCGCGCTGAATTACGCAGCAAAGGTACGAACCCGCATTTGCTGGTGATGACCGCCACGCCGATCCCGCGCTCGTTGGCGTTGACTGTGTTTGGCGATCTCGATATTTCTGTGATCGATGTGATGCCCGAAGGACGACAGCCGATCAATACGTATGTGCTGCGCCCGCAGGAACGCGAACGCGCGTTCACGCTTATTCGTGGACAGATCAAAGATGGCAAGCAGGCGTTTGTGGTCTATCCATTAATTGACGAAAGCGAAAAGATCGAAGCCCGCGCCGCGGTGGACGATTTTGAAACTTTATCGAAGGAAGTTTTCCCCGATCTCAAAGTGGGCCTTTTGCACGGACGTATGAAGCCCGCTGAAAAAGATGAAGTGATGTTGAAGTTCCGCGACAGACAATATGATATTCTCGTTTCGACCACCGTGGTTGAAGTGGGTGTGGATGTGCCGAATTCAACGGTGATGTTGATCGAAGGCGCAGACCGTTTTGGTCTTGCACAGCTGCATCAATTGCGCGGGCGTGTTGGCCGCAGTGCAGATCAATCCTATTGTTTGCTGATCCCTACGCATGAAGATGCCACTGAGAATGAACGCCTGCAAGCCATGGCGCGCACCAACAGCGGTTTTGAATTGGCCGACCTCGACCTCAAGACGCGCGGTCCTGGTGAATTCCTTGGTACACGTCAGGCAGGTTTTGCTTCCTCTTTGAAGATGGCAAGCATCACCGATGTGCCGTTGATCGAAAAAGCACGCACTCAGGCGCAGGCTTTATTTGAGCGCGATCCTGATCTTAGCCAGCCTGAACACACTCTGCTTGCCGAAGCCTTTGAAAGATTTTGGGGCGAGGGCAAGGGTGATGTCTCGTAGTAGTAAATAATCTGTAGGGGCGGGATTCCCCGCCCTAGCAATAAAATTGGAGAAACATGGTTAGAGCATTATTCCCAGGTACATTTGATCCGATCCATTACGGCCATATGGACATTGCCACGCGCGCTTCGCGTCTTTTCGATGAAGTTATCATTGCTGTGTATGACAAGCCGTTGAAAACTTTGATGTTCGCCCCCGATGAACGCATCTCTTTGGTGAAGGAAGCCGTTAATGGCAACCCCAAGATCAAGGTGACAGGCTATAGCGGATTGACCATCGATTTTGCCCACAAGATCGAGGCGCAGGTGATCGTGCGCGGTTTGCGTGTGTTCTCAGATTTTGAGTTTGAGTTTCGTATGGCGCTTGCAAATCAACGCCTTGCGAAGGATATTGAAACTGTGGCGTTGATCACAGCGGAGCAGCATACGTTCCTGTCTTCGTCCACGGTGCGCGAGATCGCGATGCTTGGCGGAGATGTTTCCAGTATGGTGCCGCCGCATGTGAAAGCGGCATTGTCACGTGTGTCTGATATTGGCGAGCATTCTCCACCGAATGCACTTCGCGATTAATTTGTGCTAGAATTAGAAAAATATTCTTTACCATAACGAGTCACCCATGGATATCCTGCAACTCATTGACCGATTAGAAGAACTCTTCAACGACGCAAAGGCCGTGCCTTTTACGCACAATGTTGTCGTGGACGAAGATCGTATGCTGGAGTTAATTGACCAGATGCGCATCGCCATCCCTGAAGAAGTGAAAAAGGCGCAACAGGTTGTTGCCCAGCGTGACCGTGTAATGGCACAGGCACAGGAAGAAGCCAACCGCACATTACAACTCTCACGGGATAAGGCCGAACAACTTGTGCAAAAGGACATGATCGTCCAGGAAGCTCAGCGCCGCGCAGAACAGATCCTCAACCAGGCGCGTGGAGAAGCAGAAGCCACTCGCGCAGATGCAGATAATTATGTGATCGACACCTTGATGCAATTGCAGGATCAAATTGCAAAACTGAGCAACCAGGTCAGCAATGGGGTGCGCATGGTACAGGAAGAACAAATGCGAAAAGCACCTGCTTCC
>JAVBXV010000002.1 GCA_030824405.1 Anaerolineales bacterium
GCCTGCCAGTGACCAGTGACGAGTTGTGGATCAGCGCTCCACGCGGAGGTGCAATGCTGATCGCGACTGCGCCGTCTTGAATGAGTTTGGGGCCTACAGATAAAACCTGTTCAACGGGTAGTGAGAATATCAACGGGATCTCGCCCGCGCACATTTCAAGAGTTAATAGAATAATGTCATCAGCAAGCTGGGGCGCGAATCCCAATTCCACGGCCATTACATTTTCAACATTCTCAAGCGATTGAACCATGCGTTTGGTTTCATCTGGACGATCTGCCATCAGGTTGACGATGATGGGCAGGCTGGCACGGTTCCAACGCGCGGCATGGGCTTTGACCGCGGAAGACAAGCCTGGATTCGGCAGGCCTGTATGTAGCAGGAATCCGCCGGGGAATTCGACTACTGCTGGTTGGGGAGTGGGCAGGCGCGGGCGCAGGCTGAGCGGATTGGTCACAAAGGCGCCGAATGAATCCAAAGAGATCCCATTGCGTGGGTCTGGCGCGAATCCCAATGATCCCGCCGCATTCATGATTGGTTTGCTAAAATATAAGTCGCGTTTCATATTGAAGGAGAGTTATGCAACCCTTACAAGGAATTCGTGTGTTAGATCTGAGCCGTGTGCTGGCAGGCCCTTATTGTACGATGGTTCTCGGTGACCTGGGTGCGGATGTGATCAAAGTGGAGCCGCCTGAGGGAGATGAGACGCGTGCCTGGGGGCCGCCGTTTGCGGGCGGGGAGAGCGCGTATTATTTGTGCGTCAATCGCAATAAACGCGGCATGGTCGTGAATTTGAAAACGGACGAAGGCAAAAAGATCCTGCGCGAACTGGCTTTGCAGAGCGATGTGTTTGTTGAAAATTTTCGCCCTGATACGCTTAAGAAATTTGGCTTGGATTATGAAACCCTGCATGAGTTGAATCCGAAATTGATCTATTGCTCGATCACGGGTTTTGGTCAAACGGGTTCAATGAAAGATAAACCTGGCTATGATTTTATGATCCAGGCATTGGGCGGATTGATGAGCATTACAGGTGAACCTGAGGGCGAGCCGATGAAGACAGGCGTGGCAGTTGTGGATCTGTTTGCGGGACAAAACGCGATCATTGCCATTCTCGCCGCCTTACAAGCGCGCACGCTGACAGGGCGCGGGCAGCATCTTGATATCTCATTATTCGATTCTCAAGTAGGCTGGCTGGCGAATGTGGCGAGCAATTATTTGATCTCGGATAATTTGCCAAAACGACACGGCAACGCGCACCCGAACATTGTGCCATATCAAAGTTTTCAGGCCAGTGACGGCTGGTTTGCGATTGCAGTAGGCAATGACCGTCAGTTTGTGCGCTTGTGTGAAATGCTTGGCAAGCCTGAGCTTGCTGTAGATGGAAAGTTCGCGACGAATTCGGCGCGTGTGCAAAACCGTGAAGAACTTATTTCTTTACTGGTTTTTATTTTTAAAACAGCTTCTGTTTCTGAATGGCTGGCAAAACTGGAAGAAGCTGAAATTCCCTGCGGACCGATCCAAAACTTTGAGCAGGTCTTTTCGATGCCAAATGTGAAAGAGCGCGAGATGCTTGTCCACATGCAGCACCCTACCATTGGGCAATTGCCTCTGGTTGGGTCTCCACTTAAGATGAGTGAAACCCCAGTGGAATATAGACTGTCCCCGCCGTTGATGGGGGAGCATACGAAAAATATTTTGATGGAAGTGTTGGGATATTCTCACGAACAAGCAGTTGCATTGTCTGAGAACAAAAAAAATATGATGGGAGATTAATGATGGATTCTGTGATTTATTCTGTTTCACCCCTGCGGGCTTTTACAGGCGGATTTGTAGTGATCGCATTCATGTTGGGGCTGGGTGTGATCGGCGCTCTTTGGGCAGCGTTTAATCGTAGAGAACGTGCGCTTGGCCGTATTGTTACAGGCTGTGCGTCGATCATCTTGTTACTGGCAGGGATCGGCGTTGTCATTACCCTTGTGCGCACCGTTCAAAGTGGAGATAAAACTGTGGTTGTGCTGGTGAACGAGCGTAAGGAAGTGGTGAGCAATTGCGGTAACAGCAACGGCACATGTACGAGTTACCTGCTTGAAACCAACGCAGGCCAGAAATTTTATGATTTCACAGTTGCAAAAGTTGCCTGGGAAAAAGCCGAAGTTGGCGCATGTTATGAGTTTACCTACTACCCTGGCCAATCGCTCTTTGGACAATATTTGCAGGAGCAGGATTATTCAGACTCTTACGAAGCCGCATCCACGATCACGCGGATCGAAAAGGTGAGTTGCCCATAGGTTATTTTTTGATGTGATACATCGTCAACAGCGATGAAAGGAAGGAGAGAAACCTTACGCTGTTTCCACTAAACCCATTGCTTGCAGCATCTCTTCATTGCTGGCAAACTTGAATTCTTCAAGTTCTGTTTCAGAATGGTTAAGGAAATTAGATGAAGCATCCCACGATTGGAGAATTGCCGCTGGTTGGCTCGCCGTTGAAGTTGAGCGATACGTCCGTAGAATATCGGTTGCATCCGCCGTTGAAGGAGTTGGGATACTGGGATGGTAAGAGGAAACTATAAAACGGAAAATCAAAATAATTGGGTTTATACTATGCCAACATTCATTCCCCGATACCGACACAAACGGTAAATTAACATTATCGAAAACAATACGACTTATAATGCTGGATATAAGGGTGTTATGCAGCATTACCGCTGTATAACACCCCAAATCGGGGGTTTATCCCACAAGGGAACTTTACAGCGCACTGTATAAATCATAGTTGGGCGCTTGGTTAGGAGAAAAAAAGTGCGTCTGAATAAATTATTTTGCCTTGTTTTGGGCTTGAGTTTGTTTACGCTTGGATGTAATTCAACTTCAGCGCCGAAGACACCCAATGGATTACCAGATGATGGTGATATTTCTACTCCTACCTTGCAGATAGGGACACCTGAACCATTGTGCCCTCTAAATTCCAAATATCAAGTCGGGATTAAAGAATTTAACGCCCCAATATCTCAATGCAATTTATATTTTTATGTTGATTTTCGATTATATACACACGAGAAATATTTTCGGGTAATTATTCAACCTAACAAGCCTTTTACGTTTTATGAAGATGGCGGAATTGATTTAAGTGCAATCAGTCAAATAAAGCCTTATTGGTATCGCTGGACAATAAAAGATTCGGAAGGGCAAATTGAAAAAGCATGGCTCGCTTATTTCATAAAAAGCAGAGATGGCACATACCACACTATAATTACGCAGTCTGAAGAAGATTGGAAAAATTCAGTTCTTGAGATATATTTTGAAGATGTAAACAACGATGGCACAAGAGAAGATGTAACTTATGAAGTTATTGTAGGAGATTTCCTCCAAAAATTGGCTCCATAGCGCAATCGCGCCCAACAAAGCGTGCACTGGATTGGCGGGTAGCGTGCGCGTTCTAATCTAAAATGGCGCAAATTTCTGGTTTTCGTTGGCACAGGACAACCCACCCGCCAACCAGTAACGCAAACCGTTGGGCGGCGCTTTCCAAAATAAGTAAGCAAAAGGCAGTATTTAGAAAAGGTATCACACGTTGACGACGTTTGACATAATTGGTGTTTACAAAGTTATCCCAACAGCCGAATCAATTATTCAGGCTGTTACGTTCCATAAATATGATTGGCTTTTAGATGACAAAGGCGAATTTGTAGACGAAGTTTATTGGGAAAATTTTGAAAATTTGTGTTTGATTGAACTTCAGGTGTCGGGCGAATTCAAAACAAATCTATTGCAGGCAATATCACAAAAGCGTTCTAAGGATGTTGAAGGTAACGAACAAGTCCCCTATTTAGAATACTATCTCGACTCGTTTGGAAAGAATTTGTTATCAGAACAAGAGGCAAGTTCTACAGATAATCGCAGAGTGTGTTTCTTTCTACATTTTACCGATACAAACCAGCCATTAAGAGTCGGTGAAACCTTGATAGAATTGCCTTCAATATCAAAGTTACCAGAGCGACTTGTTCAATTTACGAATTATGTACCGCCAGATTAAATATGAGAGTCTTCGAGCAGGCAAAGAGTCTTCAAGCAAAAAGCCGCCCAACAAAGCATGCACCTGACGCTGGGGATTCTGCGGCAATCTCAAGCAGTTTTCTACGCCTTAGCATTTTTCTGGCTGGACGGCTTCGCCGTCCCCACCCCAGCGCAGGTAACGCAAACCGTTGGGCAGTTCCTTGCAAAACAAAGTGTCGAATTGAAAATCTTGCCAAGGAGGTGAAAAGGATGTCATCAATTTTTCGTGCAATAATTTTGTTCCTCATTATGAGTTCAACAATTTCCTGTTCACCTATGCCTCGAACTGATTGTGTTGAGATTTTCGGAGACGATATTCCTGTTTATCCAAATGCTGAAAACCTCACAAAAGAAGGTCCAATCAAAGATTGGCGCGAAACTTATACGTGGGAGTTTACAACCACAGATAAACCTGAAGATGTATGGCAATTTTATGTAGACGAATTAGTTCCGAATTGGGATGGGGAAGACCATTCTTCTCTCAGTAATCCTGAAGAAAAAAGCCTTTATCTTACGAAGGCTTGTCTTTTCACCTTCTTTATATTGAATATCACAACTATTGATAATACAACTTATAGAATTACAATTCATTTATACAAAGAACCAGGTATGTAGATTGGATTTTTAGAGCCTTTAGAAACTTATGTTATAAGACACTACATATGTCAAAGTTTCCAATCACAAAAAACTGCCCAACACCGCGTGCACTGACGCTGGGGCGCTCCGCGTGCGGCAATCTCAAGCAGTTTTCTACGCCTTATCATTTTTCCAGTTGGACGGCTTCGCCGTCCCCGCCCCAGCGCGGGTAACGCAAACCGTTGGGCGCTGCGCCGTAGATAGAGCCAAGCATGAATTTCCTAAAAATGAATCTCGCCATAATTATGTTCATCGTTCTTTTATCTTCTTGCTCAATAAATCTAAAATCGGAGCATGAAATAAAGTCTGAAATATATTCAGGTTTAATAGATTACGGCAAAAATAGAGATATAGTTATTGGTTCCTTGACGGAAGCTCATCCTTTCGATAAAAAAGATTGGCAATGGGCAAGCAACAATTTTCCTCAACTTGAGAAAGAAACTTGGGAAGAGTTTTTACGGGTAAATTCGCAACAAATTTCTTTTCCAAATAATTTAGATTTAGATTATAAATACACATTATTAGATGTAGAAAAAAATCCGCCTGATTGGTCACAGGAAAACCGCGTAGAAATTTACTATTTTTCTCAAATAGGGTTTAATTCAAACATGACCCAGGCTTTGGTATCTCGTGCTTCGGATTATTACGATGTAACATACGGCAACTTATATTATCTTGAAGTAGATGTTGGTTATTGGAAGGTTACTGATATGGCGGAAGGGTTCATTAGCGAAAGGATTCATTAATTAAAAATCAAAACGCGCCCAACAAAGCGTGCAGCGGACGCTGGGGCGCTTCGCGTGCGCAAATCTCAAGCAGTTTTCTACGCCTTATCATTTTTCCAGTTGGACGGCTTCGCTGTCCCCGCCCACACGCAGGTAACGCAAACCGTTAGGCGTTTACGCGAAAAAAATATGAACATTGACGCACTAATAAAAGAAGGTGAAAAACTTTCTCGTCCCTGTGTAGTTCTGCGTGAGGGTTTATTAAATGAGCAAACCGCTGGTTTTTGGGGCGGCGCGAGTTTTCCTTCTAGTGTGGCGGAACACTGGATTTCAATAGATTGTTCATGGCTCAAATATATTGGCGTTAATATTTCAGGTTCACTTAGCGTTTTCCATGATTCAGAAACTGATAAGTGGTTTGTATCAAATGATCCAAAAATAAGTTTTAGAGATAAAGTGCTAAATGGTATTCCATTAAACGGATTTATAGCAGCCTCATTTCCTCCCCTCGAAGCGTTATGCCTATACGGTGGCGATGAAATTGAAAAGTGGATTCAATCGCTTGGTAAATTACAAACAGATTTTGATGAGTTGCATGATTCAGAAATTGGCAAAGCATATAATCGAGAATTTCAAAGAAGGTGTCCGTTATACACAGGTCAAGCAGATGCTGTAATTGGAGGCTGGCACATGATGTGGCCCGAAAGCAATTCATATGATGAACATGGTTCCCAAATATATATATGGACTTTCAGAGATGCCGAACCCTGGCTTGAAATTTGGAATCAAAATAATAAATTAATGGTTATTGACCGAACTACATGATCTTGTTAAATTCAACCGCGCCTAACATAACGTGCAGCGGACGGGTGGGAGTCCGCGGCATTTTCGAGTATTTTTCGGGCTTCGAGTTTTCTCTGCTCCCAAGCAGAGTCCACGCCCGCCCACACGCAGGTAACGTGTAACGTAAACCGTTGGGCAGTTCCTTGCAAAACATAGGTAAAGAAATGTTAGATGTCCTTGGCTTAGTCGCATTTGTAGTTGGTGGCTCTTACGCTATATATTATGGCGTACGTTTTTTGCTTAAGTTAATATTTGCAAGAAAACCTAAAAATTGGGTAACTCAGAATTACAAAAAACACCCTAGCGTTGACATGAGCAAAGTAAATAGATTTATTACAAGCGGCATCTTGCCCGCAGAAGAATTTTCGCATTGGGAAATGGTGGCAGCTTTTGGCTTGCTTATGCTAAAAACAGAAGTGCCCGATGTGATTCAAAAAGCAGAACTTTTTGGAAATCAGGGCTGGAAAAAGAATTATGGTTATGATTTTTATGAAGAAATTGGAACCAGGGCGCTCAAAATCTCTGCTCAGGGTTACAAGAAAAATGCCAGAAAATTAATCATGTTTGGACAAAGGTTGGCAGAAATGCATGACGAGAAAATTTGGATTGAGAAATACAAAGAAATCCTTGATAAACAACTTTCAGAACTGTCTACTCTCGAATGGGATTTTACAAGATAATTGGAGAAAATCCGTTGTCAAAAATCGTAGAGTCTTCTAAATCAAAAAACTGCCCAACACCGCGTGCACTGACGCTGGGGCGCTCCGCGTGCGCAAATCTCAAGCAGTTTCCTACGCCTTATCTTTTTTCTGGCTGG
>JAVBXV010000269.1 GCA_030824405.1 Anaerolineales bacterium
TATTAATTTGATCGCATCGCCAATCAGGAAGGGCAGCAGGCCAAGCTCGATCGCCTTGGTCAAACTTCCCAACATGACCGACAGCCATGCAACTCCGCAAATATAAATGATGACTGTGCCAATTAAGAAGGGGATGACCGAAGTACGTACGCTTCTTTCCAAGCCCCGTTCTGCCAGCCAACCTACAACATACGCCGCACCGACAAATCCCAGCAGATAGCCAGCCGTTGCACCCGTGAGAATGCCCACGCCAGATGCGCCGCCCGCAAAGAAGGGCAGTCCCATCGCTCCCTGGGCAATGTAGGTGATGATGGCCATTGCGCCGCGTTTTGAACCAAGCAGGGCGCCAACGAGCAGTACGGCAAAGGTCTGGCCTGTGATCGGTACAGGCTGCATGGGGATAGAAATTTGTGCGAGCAGCGCCACGAACAATGATCCAGCGATGATCAGGAACAAATCGCGCAGCCAGTTTGCGGCGCGGGGAAAGAAGCGGATGGAAATGCTTGGGGCCAGGGTTGTCATGTGTAGGTATCCTCTTGGTTATTAGATTAGCTCTCGTCGATAAAAAAGCGCAGGCGGTTTAAAGTGGTCCACTCTCTTGATTCATCTTCGTATTCCACTTCCACGCGTTCGCCATCCACATCAACCACGATGGCGTCGTAATACAGATCGTCTTTTGCTGATTTGCATTCGACCTGTTCATCTTCTTCAACGAGATACTCTTCAAGATAATCGGCGTTGGTCCATTCTTCCTCGCCTGTGTCAAAGCGGACATAGAGGTCTTCTCCGTCAATGGAGACAACCGTGGCAGGATAAAAATATTCATCCTCATCCCAGAATGCAAATACGCGATCACCTTCAGTCCAAAATTCCATTTTTGATATCCTTTTTTGATAAGTTGATTATTTCTTGTTGATTATAACAAAGTGCTTTTTGCATGAAATCTGTGCAAAAAGCTTTCTATTTATTTTTTTTCGGGCGGCGGCACGGGATCAGTTTCGATGCGATCTAATTTTAAGTCGTCCCATGAAGTGGGATCACCGAGCGGTTCAAGATGTGTAAACACCGTAATGCTTGGAAGGGCACGGCGAATATCGGCTTCGATATCTTCGAGCAGGCGATGCCCGCGTTGGACGGTCCATTTATCGGGGACAAGGATGTGCAGGGACGCGAACCTGCGCGCGCCTGATTGACGGGTGCGCAACGCATGATATTGGATCCCTTTTTCCACGTACGGTTCCAGTACCTTTCGCAAGGTTTCCTGTTCTTCAGCGGGCAGGGCGGTGTCCATCAACCCGAGCGCAGATTCTCGCACGATGCGAAACCCAGACCAGATAATATTGCCCGCTACGATGAAGGCCATAATGGGGTCGAGTCTTTGCCAGCCAGTGAGCACCACGATGCCAACCCCTAGAAGTACGCCAACTGAAGTCCATACATCTGTTAGTAGATGATGTGCATTTGCCGTCAGTGTAATTGAATTATTTTGTTTGCCCGCCCGTAGAAGAATCAGGGCTACTATCAGGTTGATCACAGAAGCCGCCATGGATACGCCCAAGCCCAACCCAACTTGTTCCAATGGTTTCGGGGTGATCAGCCTTGGGATGGCGGCAATAATAATGCTCACGGCGGCGATCAGGATCAAGGTCCCTTCGACTCCGCTTGAAAAATATTCGGCTTTGCTGTGACCGTAGGCATGGTCTTCATCGGCGGGGCGGGCGGCGATGGTTAACATGGTCAATGCCATTAACGCGCCCGCAAGGTTGACCAATGACTCAAGCGCATCGGAGAGTAAGCCGATCGAACCCGTCAGTAAATACGCCGTGACTTTGAGGATAATAGTAAGCACAGCTGCGCCAATTGAAAGCCAGGCGAAACGTGTAAGATATTTTCGGTCTGATGGATGTGAATGTGTCATCTTATTTTTGATTGTAGCAGAAGCAAGCCTCTGGGGTAGTGATGTTTGTCATGTGGGCCACCCTGCCTACTGTCCATTTGGAAGTGTAAAGCAAAATGTGCTGCCTTTTCCTGTGCCTTCAGATTCCACCCAGATTCTTCCACCGTGAACTTCAATGATGCGTTTTATTAGGGCAAGCCCGATGCCAGTACCTTCAATGACGGGATTTAATTTTTCGAATAATCCAAATATTCTTGTGTGGAACTGCGGTTCAATTCCCATGCCATTATCTTTAATATAGATAATGGTTTCAGTTTCACTTTCTCTTTTTCCGATCTCAATGAGCGGAGATGGCTGTTCCCCCATGTATTTGGCGGCATTATCGATCAGGTTCTCCATCACTTCACGAATCCTCGTGTAATCGCCAAAGACGACTGGGAGGTCTGAGCTAATTTTAATTGTGATATTTTTTGAGCGGATGCGCTCGCTAACCATTTCCAGAGCATCCTGTGTCAGCTTTGTGAAGTCAATTTCGACAGGTGTGTTGATGATGCGCCCGATGCGTGAGAGCTCGAGCAGGTCTGAAAGTAGCGCCTGCATTTTATCCGCTGCGTTTTCAATACGTTCTATGTCGTGCAGTGCCCTGTCTTCGCGGTGTTCAAGAATATCTTTTTTGAGACTGCCAACAAATCCGCGGATCGTGATGATCGGGCTCTTAAGGTCATGCGAGACCGTGTACGTGAATCGTTCCAGCTCTGCATTGTTGGCTTCCAGTTGCGTGATAAGTTTTTTGCGTTTTGCCAGTTCGTTTTCCAGAGTGTCGTATAAATTGGCCTGTTGAATTGCAATTGCCAGTTGATTTGCAATATCGTGGGTAATTTCAATATCCTTACCGCTAAAGGATTTTCCTCTGCCATGACCCAGGTTGAGAGCGCCAATTAATTGACCGTGTACCATCAGCGGCAGGGAGAGCCAGGCATGGATGCCATACTCGTTTGCAAGTAGTTTGTCCAATTGGGTGGCGTATGATTCCAGAGTAATTTCATCGGTGGACCAGGGTTCGTTTTGTATTAATTTGTCGATGACGTGCTGGCCGAATTCTTCAAAGGTGATCGGAGACTCGGGTATGTCGTCAACCTTTCCATCGTAATCGGCGGCAAGGAAGCGCGCTTCTTTGTTTGCCATGTCAAACAAGGTAACACTGGCACGTGGACAGGTGATCAATGTGCGAATGCGGATGAGCGCTCCCAGTGCGATCTCATAAGGCGTGTGTGCAGAGAGTATCGAGCGGTCGATTTCGTGCAGAATGGCCAGCCGTTCATTGGATTTTTCCAGCGCCTCTTCAGCCTGTTTGCGGACCTGGATCTCAATCTTTAATTCACTTTCCCGTTCCAGTGCAGTGCGGAGTGCATTGCGCAGGATCACTCCAAAACGGCCCAGGAAAAGAGACATCAAACCATTGAGTAATATGAAATTGATTGCGATGATTAAGTTGTCTTCTCGTAAATCAGGTTCCTGTGTTTGAACTGCACCAAAGGTAACGATTGCTATGCTCAATATGAACATGATCGTCATTGCACCTTGACTTATCAGAAACCCTGCCAATATGATGGCCAGTGTAAAAATAGATAACGTTTCTGCAATCGTACGCAGAGAAGGTGAACTTGTTACCGCCATGCTTTCAAGAACGAAGAATATGGCGATGATAAAAATTGCTGAGCTGCGGAACCATCCATAACGGAGAAGTACCAGGGGAGCTCCAATTAGAAGCATAAAAAGAGCAGTACGGATCAGGATACTGTGCCACGGAATTTCGGTTGCGATCATGATATTCAGAATTGCCGCGATCAGCAGAATGGCAAGAAACCCGATCAGGATGACTTGAAGAGGCACAGCCATCTGACGGTTAACAGGGTCTTGAATGGTGGTGTCATTCAGCCACGTGCGTAAACGGGAATAGAGTTTGAATTTTTTCATTTTTATCATCACCATGCATCATCTAATAATAAAAAAGGGGTCGAGTGAATTCTATCACCCGACCCCAACTATTAAGATACCTCTTTATCAAAATATTCTAACCTTTCCATATTGTCACTTGATTTAATCCGCTTCCTGCCCATGATCGGGATAAGCCGCCACGCCAAATGAGATGGTTGTGTAAAATAAAAGAGTCGGATGGCACGTGCCATCCGACTCCCTGCTTTTCTACTTTCTACTCTCTTATTTCTTCTTTCCGAACTTCTTCATCAGAACATCTGTCAATGTCGGTTGACCGATTTCCTGAAGTTCGTAGCGCACACGCTGATGCGGCTTGGTGATCTTCATCACGCGCGAGAGATCAATGGGAGTACCGATGATGACCAGATCCACATCAGACTTGTTGATCGTCTCTTCGAGGTCTTTGGTCTGTGCATCGCCGTAACCCATCGCAGGCAAAATGGGACCAGTCTTCGGATATTTCACATAGGTCGCAGCGATCGACTTCACAGCAAACGGACGTGGGTCAACAATTTCCTTCGCGCCGAATCTGCGGGCGGCAATATAACCAGCGCCGTAGGCCATCTCACCGTGAGTGAGGGTCGGGCCGTCTTCGATCACCAAAACGCGCTTGCCCTGAATGGCATCAGGATCATCCACGAAGAGGGGAGAGGCGGCTTCGATCTGAGTCGCATTCGGGTTCAGCTTGCGCAGGTTCTCGCGAAGCTTGATCACGTTCTCTGCATCGGCTGTGTCCACTTTGTTGATCACGAACACATCCGCCATGCGTACATTGGTTTCACCAGGATAGTAAGTTGACTCGTGTCCAGTGCGGTGCGGGTCAGCTACTACAATTTGAAGGTCAGGCACATAGAATGGGAAGTCGTTATTGCCGCCATCCCATAAAATAATATCTGCTTCGGCTTCGGCCTTGCGGATGATCTTTTCATAATCCACGCCTGCATAAATGATCACGCCGCTATCGATGTGAGGTTCATATTCTTCGCGTTCTTCGATCGTGCATTTGTATTCGTCGAGATCGTCATAGCTTGCATAGCGCTGAACTTCCTGCGCCACGAGATTTCCATATGGCATGGGGTGACGAATAGCCGCAACTTTGTATCCCATTTCTTTGAGGATTAAAGCCACGCGCCTCGTGGTCTGACTTTTGCCTGATCCCGTCCGAACGGCACTGATCGACACGACAGGCTTGGTTGATTTCACCTGGGTATTGTGCGTGCCCATAATGCGGAAGTCTGCGCCTGCGGCGTTGACCATGGCAGCCTTGTGCATCACATATTCATGTGGCACATCGCTGTATGAAAAGACAACCTGCTCCACGTTGTATTTCTTGATCAGGTCGAGCAGTTCTTCTTCACCGCGAATTGGAATCCCCTTCGGGTATTGTGCGCCAGCCAACTCGGTTGGGTACACACGTCCTTCGATATCGGGAATTTGAGTTGCGGTGAATGCAACTACTTCATAATCCTTATTCCCACGGAAGAAGGTGTTGAAATTGTGGAAGTCGCGTCCTGCGGCTCCCATGATGAGGGTTTTGATAGGCATAGGAATCTCCTTTGCGTGTCACCCTGAGGACGAAGTCCGAAGAGTCTCTGTGTTTGGATTTGAGTCTCCTCGTTACACCCAGTGCGACCACCTTATTAAACGGGAAAACAGGCCGAAAGCATAGATAACTTTCAGCCTGTTTTTTATATGACAGTTATTGTCCCTTTTTACTTTCTGCACCGTTATATAGGTGGAGTGCATTCACATAAAACCCCTCATGAGAGAAAGGACCTGCATGATACTATTTAACGCAGAACGTAAAATGCAAATGCTAAAACAGGACGATATTTCCGCTTTGGTGGCCGCCGCGCTGGAAGACCCAGCCGCGTTCGGCAGGTTGTATGACCAATATGTACAGCCCATTTATCGGTATATATACAGCCGCACGTACAGCATCTACGAAGCGGAAGATATCACTTCGCAAACATTTATCACGGCGTATGAGTCCCTGCCGCGCTATCGGGAGCGTGGACATTTTTCAGCGTGGCTGTTTCGAATCGCTCAAAGCAAGATGAATGATCATTTTCGCAGAAGCAGGCGCGAGGTCGGGTTGGAAGCGGCGGAGCGAATTGTCGAAAGAGAGGATGTGCTTGGGCTGCTCATCCAGAATGAAGAATTGACACAGCTTCGATCCGCCATCAAAAATTTGAACGCTGAAGAACAGGATCTCATCCGCCTGCGATATGTGGCAGACCTGTCTTTTGCCGAGATGGCAGATCTATTGGGCAAGCGTGAAGATGCCGTGAAGAAATCGGTTTATCGTTTGCAGGCACGCTTGAAGAGCCAGATGGAGTAAGCATGAGTGATTTGAAACCTTCCCCTGAATTTGAAGAGAAGATCCGCAAGGCGCTGGATGTGCCGAATGCGGATGCTGAGTTTGTAAATAAATTACGCAATCAACTGGCAGGGAGGCCAGTGAAAATGAAATCTCGTTTTGTAATGAAACCCGCTTGGGCTTTTGCTTTTGTGATCGCTGCACTTGCCTTGATCGCAAGCGCGCCCAGCGCAGTGAATGCCTTGAAAAGATTATTTGGTTATATGCCTGGCGTGGGCCTTGTGGAAAATACTGGTAACTTGCGCATGCTTGCCGAGCCTATTTCTGTAACGCGTGATGGTGTAACTCTTACGATTAAGAATGTGTTGGTGTATGCAGACCGCGTGGAATTGAAATATGAAGTGAATGGCATTGCACCCGAGAACGATGGTTGGCAGGCAGAAGATGGCATGCAGACCCCAACCGCATTTTGCGGCGGTGTGAATCCAGGTGAACTGATGAGCACAGATGGCGATGCGCGTTTGCGCCAGCCTGATGGAAAGTTGTTGGAACGCGATTACACAGGCAAGTATCCGCAGAATGTTTTTGCGATGCAGCCTGTATATGAAGCCGCCATCCCCGCCGATGTGATGCACATGACCCTGCTGCTCAAATGTATTCCGCAGGCTAGGCTTGGGGCGGTGCCCGAAAATTGGGAAGTGCCGTTTGACTTGATTGCGATCCCTGCTGGAACCGTGGTGGGTGAGCCCGTCATTGAAGTGCCGCCAGTGGATGAAGAACCCGCTTCGCCCTCAACCGAAACTGCTCCCAAAGTGACGATGACCCTTGAGCGAATCGTCCCCACAGA